>JAIBDV010000180.1 GCA_024686055.1 Neptuniibacter sp. | reverse complement strand
GTGGTGGAGATTGTGGTACAGACCGACGAGGTACTGGCTGCAACCCGCCGTCATTTCAAGCAATACAAAGAAGCGGGCTACCATATCAATATGAATGATATGCGCCCGAAACGCTAAACGGCGCACGACCAGACCGTCTGGCGTGGGAGGGGCGGTAAGCCCCTCCAACTACCCTGCACGCCACTATGACTGATCACCTGGATACCAGCTGCTGCTGATACAACTCGCTGCGTCGATAATCTCCTGGGGTCATACCCGTCCACTTTTTGAACGAGCGGAAAAACGCCGACGGCTCATCAAACCCCATCAGCCGAGCCACTTCGTTAATCGTCAGCTGAGGTGAGTTCATATAGATCACTGCCGCTTCTTTACGGCACTCATCCTTAATCCGCTGAAATGACGTCGCCTCATCCTGCAACCGCCTTCGCAGTGTCGACACCGACATATTCAGTGCATGTGCCACCTCATCAGCGCCGGGTAGTTCACGGCTGAAATCCTTACCAAACAGCGCAATCACCTGCGACTTCAGACTGTGGTGATCATCCACCATGACCATCAACTGATAAGGCGCTGTATGCAGGAAGTCCCACAAAGAGGTCTCATCCTGGAGCAGTGGGTATTCCAGAAAACGGGCAGGGAACACCAGCGCATTCTCCGCCTGACCAAATTTTATATCAGCCTGAAACAGGGTCTTATACAGGTCAGAATCTTCAGGAGCTCTAGCCGTGAAAGTAACTGATTTCAATTCCAGCCGCGTCCCCAGTAACCAGCAGATAAAGTGATGCCACATCGACAGGGTTGTACGCACCTGATCGGGTTGCTCACGCAAGATAGCGTTGCCATTCTGGCCATCGGCAAAGCGGTCCAGCAGGGTAAAGGATAACCGGGCATAGCGCCCAGTCCTCAGTAACACGGGTTTATAGCGGGCCCCCCGACAGATTTCATGAAAGTCACCGGCACGCTGAATCGCCCGCGACAGCGATGTACAATGAATAATGCAATGACACATCATCCGAAATGTTCCCAGTGGTACATTGCCACCACTGAGCATGCCAAAAGATTCATCCTGGGCAATGTACATAACACGCTGGTACAACTGGCCAAATTTTACAGCAGAAAACTCATTTCCCTGTTCAATCTCCTCGGCATCAATGCCGACCTGCTCCAGCAGCATATCTACACTGAAGCCTTGCTGTTCCACCTGATCCAGCAGATAACGCACATAGCCGGTCGGTACTGTAATTATCCGTCCCATACGTCTTTTTGCTCATAGTTTGACGGTTTCAGGTCAACCGTTCGATACAGACAAATGCTCAGTCATACCACCGCATTGACAGGCACTGGACACCAATTGTTGAACGGCTTTTTTACAGTGTAGACAAGAATTGCAAGGTCCCGTAGACAAGTGCTGTTACCACGTCGTTACCAATGCCGAGTAACATTCAAGGTCAGCAAGGATAAATCCGGCCAGCTGAACAGGAACAGCCTGAGCTATCAGGCTGGTCCACACTTACCACAACGGCCGGTTCCGCCTAACCGGAATTGACAGCTAAGAAGAGTAATAATCATGAACGTGCTGCTGGTTGAAGATGATCGCGATCTGGCGGCCTCCGTGGCCGACTACCTGGCTCTGGAAGCCATTGAGTGTGACCACGCTTACAATGGCCTGGCTGGCCTGAATCTGGCCTGTGACAATCACTACGATGTGATCCTGCTGGACCTGATGCTGCCTCGCATGAGCGGCCTGAGCGTCTGTGAAACGTTAAGGGAACGGGGCATAGATACCCCCATCCTGATGCTCACCGCCCGCGATACCCTGGCCGATAAAATTGCTGGCTTTCGCGCTGGCACAGACGACTATCTGGTCAAGCCCTTCGCCATGGAGGAGCTAACCATTCGCGCCCGGGCACTGTCCCGACGCCGCAGCGGCCAGATTCAGAAACTGACCGTTGCCGACCTGAGCATGGATCTTAAACTGAAACAGGCCAACCGGGCTGGCCAGCCCCTGAACCTGACCCCAACCGGCTGGACGCTGCTGGAAACCCTGTTGCGAGCCAGCCCCGATGTGGTCAGCCGGGCCTCCCTGTGTGAGGCATTGTGGGGCGATGCGCCGCCAGATACTGACAGCCTGAAAGTGCATCTCTACAAGCTGCGCCAGCAGGTCGACAAACCGTTTGCGCATACCCTGATTCAGACCGTCTCAGGCCATGGTTTCGCGTTACGGGGGCCTGATGAGTAATAACTCAACGCCCTCCAGGCGAAAACGCCCCCGTACCCTGCGCCGGGCACAGCTACAGATGACGGTCCTTATCACCTGTATCATTGCATTAATCTATACCGTGGTAATCTTCCGTTCCTATGACGGCGGACTGGATGATGCGCTGAAACTGACCTTCGATATGGATGCCAAGGATTTTGAGCGTCGTTATGCCCGGGATCCGGCAGCCCCTCTGCCCATCACCCCACAGCGACAGAGCTGGCTGAGCTGGGAACAGGTTCCTGCCAACCTGCGTGCACATTTTTCTGACCGCCCGATCACCCTGGGTGAATTGCATGAAGCGAAGGTCAACTTCTCCAACAAACAGCAAACCTATGCCAGCCTGGTGGCCCGCGAAGCCCACTTCATCATGATGTACCCCTACCAGCTGAACGACGGTAACGTGCTGTATATGTTTGCTGACTTTGAAGTTGCCCTGTTCACTAAAGATGAAGTCAAACGCATTGATGACCGTCTCGACTTTACCGTGCCACTGGGTCTGGGCGTATTAGCATGTGTGCTGGTACTGTCTTATCTGTTTACCCGGCGTGTAAACCGGGCGACTAATCAACTGTCGGTCTGGGCCGATCAGATGACACTGGACACGATGGACCAACATCCCCCTGACTTTCGCTATGCCGAATTGAACCGTATCGCCAGCCAGCTGCAAAGCTCCTTTCAGCGCATCAGCAAACTGGTGCAGCGCGAGCACCACTTCCTGCGCAACGCCAGCCATGAATTACGTACCCCCATCGCCATTACTCGAGCCAACCTGGAACTGTTAGACAAGATTGGCATCGCCGATAATATTCAACGCCCGATTGCACGCATTCAGCGGGCCAACTACACCATGCAGCAGCTGACAGAAACATTGCTCTGGCTCAGCCGGGATATGGAAAGACAGCCCCCGGTACGGGCGCTGAAACTACAGGCTCAGTTGAACCAGCACTGTGAGGATCTCAACTGGTTGCTTGATGGCAAAGCCGTCCATGTTGCTATGGATATCGGCAATGCAACGGAAACAATCTACGCTCCACCCGCTGCCCTGCAGATTGTGCTGCATAATCTGATCCGTAACGCTTTTCAACACACCCAGGCGGGCGAAGTTACAATCCGGGCACAGGGTAATCAGCTCACCATCCGTAATCACGACGAGGCACCACTCGACAGCAACCACCCAGACAGCGTGGGACTCGGAGTACTGCTGGTCAAACAGATTTGCAAACGGCTGCACTGGCCGTTCGAGATGGTTATGCACAGCCACGGTGTCAGCGTCACCCTGCAGCTACCTGCCAGTAACAGCCTCTCTGCGGTTTAGCCGAGCCTGAAAAGCAGGCAAAAGAAAAGGCTGCCCAGGGCAGCCTTTTCTTCACAACTCAACGGTAACCACCGAGAACCTCGAAGTTTTACTTCTTCGGTTCTTCGTTCATCAGTTTACGTATCTTGATAAACGCCCAGACCATTACAGCTGACATTGCAACAACGCCAGCCAGACTCGGCAACAGAACCTCAGCACTATAGAGATCAACACCAAACATAATCCACCTCAACACGTGATCTTTTATCTGCCAATGAGATTACCGCCGAACACATTAGGGCATATTGATATAGCTCAAAAGAAACCGGTATCCAGCACCTTAATAGGTAACTAGTGGGGGTTTCATGAAAGAAAGCTCAAAAAATTTGCAAAAGCGGCTCAGCTGACCCATATGTAAATGATCGCCAAAGCACAGGAGCAGCCCCATGTCAGAAAAACTAATCAACATCTGGACCCCCGAACAGCTGGCCAGCATGAACGAACAGAGCTTCATCATCGAGATGCTTGATATGATTCATTTGTCACCCAGTGTCAGTAATGATGATGCGATCGTCGCAGCCATGAAGGCACGGCTAGCCTGGGTCGAAGCTGCACTGAAATAACCTGGCAGCTCCTGTTTATTCTGCTCTGTCACAATACAGAGCCAGCATGGGGTAGCCCCTGCTGGCTCATCTACCAGCGACCAAAAACAACAATTCAGGATCAGCGGCTAGACCAGCTGTACGAAACCTCAGCCAGTCGCCCACCTTCACTGTATTGCAGTGAATCGGCCAGCTCTCGTACCAGTGTAATACCACGCCCAGACAGTGCCATTGCCCTCTCTTCCAGTGACATTTCACAACGCGTCGCTTCCCAGCCATCAGCATCAAAACCTTCACCACTGTCGCGCACACTAATCCCTAACCGCCCCCCCACTTTAGCTGTGCCAGCCAGAATAGGTTTGAACGCCAGTACGATCTGGACAAACCCCTGCTCCAGGCTAGACAGCTTTTGTTCCCGTTGCTCGAAATACTGGCTGAAGCCATCCGGGTACGACTTCAGGTCACCAGGAACTTGTAATACGCCATGATCCAGGGCATTCACATACAATTCTGTAAGAATGGTGAATATCATCTGCCAATGTTCACCTGCACCCTCCATCTCCTGCAATTGACTGAGTAGCATCGGCACCGGGTTGACCCGCCGAAGCGCATCACTCTTTAACTTCACTTCCCAGCTCCAGCCCCCTTCCGATTGTTCAGACATCAAGGGTAATGTATCAAATTGACCCACACCGGCCTCCGCATGGATCACCGTCGGCACCGGCGCACGGATTCTGGCCGGTATTTCAATCAGCGATACATCATCATCCTGTTCCCGCCCATCCATGAAACTGTTCACTGCATACATCACTCGATCAGCCAGGTTACACACAGCCATGCCGTCCCGGGCAGCATCGAGTAACCTGTCTTCACCAAACATCTCACCCGCCGGATTGCGCGCTTCAGGCAAACCATCACTGAACAGCAGTAACCGATCATCCGGCATCACCGACACCACCTGTGCGGCCATCGGTATAAAATCATTGATAATGCCCAATGGCGGGTCTGCCGACTCAATCGCACACTTCAGATCCCTGTTTTCAGCAGACATCACGAGTACGGAAGGCATGCCACAATTCCACACATACACCTGACTATTGGAAGACGATACTCTCACCATAATGGTGGCCAGAAACATTCCCGGCGGTAGCAGCGATTTCAGTTTGTTATTAATCTGCTGCAGAATCTCATCGCCGCTGTAACCTTTACGGGTCATCGCCCTGAAGGTTTCAGACAAGGGCAGTGCACCGATCACCGATGTCAGTCCATGGCCGGTAAAATCCCCCAGCAAGATATTCAGATCCCCATCGGGCCGGTATGCCGTCAATTGCACATCGCCACAAAATGTTGATGCTGGCCGTTTATAAATACGCACCTGATCCAGCGCCGTGTTACCGCCCTCCACGGCACCACTTAACAATTCTTCAGCAACCTCTTCTTCACGTTGCAGCAACCGATGTAAACCATGCATTTCATGGTACAACTGAGTAATCCGCTTCATTGCAACCAGCTTGGCTTTCAACACCCCCAGACTGGTAATTGGCCCATTAAGGAAATCATCCCCACCCGCCTCAACACAACGTTCATACACGGTTTCATCCCGTGAACGGGTCACAAACAACACAGGAACAAAGACATCACCCGACAGCAGTTTAATCTGCCGGGCCGTTTCAAAACCGTCCAGTTGCGGCAAAAACACTTCAGTGATCACGAGCCAGGGGCGAAATTCTTTGAACATCTCTAACGCCTGAATACCGTCCTCAGCTTCTATCGCCTCAAATCCAAGCTCCGTCAGTAACGTAACCAGGTTGCTCCGATCAGCCTGGTGGTAATCCACCACCAGAACCCGTGAGTGATGCAGTTTTTCATTGAACCCCGCCTCGACCATCATCAGCTATTCCTCAATAGTGACAAAGCGATTAAATTTGGCGATATCCAGAATTTTACGAATCGCCTCGTTCGGGCGGCGAATAACCAGCTCTCCACCGAGAGCTTCGGCATGGTCCTTCAGCAACAGAATCATCCCCAGTGCTGAGCTATCCATATAATTTGCCTCTCGTAAATCCAGAGCAAAATGGACTCCATTGACCTGGACATCACGATAACTTTCCCGGAAATCCTGATGCAATGAGAAATCAAAACGGTCTGAAATTGTAATTGTGATATTACGGCCATCATTGGCTTTAGTACTAGAAATAGACATGATCGTCCCTCATGCTGGCGGTTTAAAATAGTTCCACTTCGCCTTCGTCCATCGACTGCTGCGATACGGTTCGGCCTTCTTTACTACTTTCAGCCGCTTTGCT
>JAIBDV010000096.1 GCA_024686055.1 Neptuniibacter sp. | reverse complement strand
CGACAGTGTAACGATTGGCCCGCCTCAGAGCACGGCCAGCCGTTGCTGCAGCTCTCTGGCGCAGCGGCTGGCTTCGTCGAACAGTTGCTGTGGTGGGCTGAGCAGGCGGCCGGGTTGCCAGTCGCGGTAGCGGGTCAGATCGGCGCTGTCGCAGAGCTGGGCCACGCCAGTGGCTATCCGGTTCTCCGCCAGCTGCGGGACCTCAAGCAGGCCGGTGGCGCACTCGGCGCTGAGGGCTTCATAGACCATGGACACGCTGTCCTGGCTGACCCAGCACTGGGCGGCGCTGGGCAGCTGTTCTGCCAGCCAGCCGGGTACGGTGTCTTCTACCGGCACCAGGGTCAGCCCCGGCTGCTGCTGGGCAGCCAGCAAAGGCAGAAAATCCGCCGGGGTGCGGCGTGAGGTGGTCAGGGTCCACTGCAGCCGGGCCGGACTCTGGCGGCAGGCCTGCAGCACCTGGGCGACCATTTTACCGTTATCCCAGCCGAAGTGTTTGGACGGGCCGCCAATCAGCATTAGCCCCTGGTCGGGGTTTTTCTCCGCCGGTCGCATCCGGTTCAGTGCGCCACGGGTGGCGATGATATTACGGCGCTGGGCGGGTTTGTCGTGCTCAGGGATCAGGCACAGGTCGAACAGGCCAGTGGGCAGGCTGGGCTTCATCAGCACCAGAGTGCGGGCATTAAAGGCCCGGCCAGCGGCCAGTACGGTCAGATGGGTACGGTGACCGGCACCGATTACCAGCTGCGGTGGCTGTTCCACCGGCATGGGCCAGTGTTTACTCAGTAGAGTGGTAAAGGCCTGAGTTTTACCCAGCGCAGGCAGGGTAATTATCTGGCAAGCCGGGTGCTGGCGTTGCAGGGCATCACACAACCCCAGACTCTGATTTAGATGGCCGGGTTTGCCATCACTGATAAGCCAGATAATACGCATGAACGTGGTGCCTGCAGCAGGAAAGAATTGAGCTGACTATGATACTGCAAAGGACGTTGTGGCCCAATTTCTACGGCTTGTTCACTATTTCGGCCAGCGGCAATTCCATTTTGCCCCAGGATGCTTACAATCGACTGACCTGAAAGGGTCTGCATACGGCTGTATATGGCTAACCGTGTGATGATCAGCAGGCCCGTTGCGGATTGGTTTTTGTCCGCCGTACCCACGAATACGTTTAATAACAATAGATTTTAGGAAGGTCAGTATGGCTGCGTTTGGTTCTCTCTTTATGCCAGAGATGGCAATTTCCTGGTTTGATGGTGATAGCTGGAGTGAGACGGAAATCGTCGCCAGCGACAGCATTCAGCTGCACCCTGGCGCTCATGTGCTGCATTATGCCAGCACCTGTTTTGAGGGCCTTAAAGCGTTCCGTCACCAGGACGGTTCGGTCAAGCTGTTCCGCATGGATCGCAATCTGGCGCGTTTTGCCCAGAGTTCCGCACTGCTGGCACTGCCAGAAGTGAACGTGGCGGCCACGGAAAAAATGATTCTGGACATTGTTGGCCGTTTCGCCAGCGAAGTGCCAGAACCACCGGGTTCCATGTATGTTCGCCCAACCCACTTCGGTACGGAAGCGGCGATTGGTAAAGCGGCAGCCCCGTCTACGACCTCCTGTCAGTACGTGCTGCTGTCACCGGTCGGCGATTACTTCGCCGGCGGTGATAAAGCCCTGCGTTTGCTGGTGGATGATAACGGTATGCGTTGTGCGCCGCATAACGGCATGATCAAAAGCGGCGGCAACTACGCCAGTGCCCTGCAGCCGATCATGAAAGCCCGCACTGAGTTTAATGCCGATCAGGTGCTGTTTGCGCCAGATGGTTTTGTTCAGGAAACCGGTGCCGCTAACTTCCTGCTGATCGACGGTGACGAGATCATCACCAAAGCGCTGGATGAAAGCTTCCTGCACGGTGTGACCCGTGACTCCATCCTGACCATCGCCCGCGATCTGGGGATGACGGTATCCGAGCGTGAACTGTCCGTGGACGAGCTGCTGGAACGTGCGGCCAAACCGGGCTGTGAAGCGGCACTGTCCGGCACGGCTGCGGTACTGGCGCCGGTCGGTACGCTGATCTATCAGGGTAAAGACGTGAAAGTCGGTAATGGCGGTGTGGGTGAAACCACGGTGAAGCTGCGCTCTACCCTGAATGACATTCAGTGGGGCAAAGCGGAAGATACCCGCGGCTGGCTGACCAGCATCTGATCTCTGGCAGATTAAAAAAGCCCGCTGGCCGAAAGGTTTGCGGGCTTTTTTGTGGCTTGTGAACCGGACGCTCACGGAGTGAGCTGCTACAACAACGTGGTATGCATCTTCATTCCCACGCGGAACGTGGGAATGCGAGATAGCTGGCTTATGACTCCATCACCTTCTTCCAGATCGCTTCCACCGCGGTGCGGCTGTCGGTCATCTGGTCATGGCTGATTTTGCCGGACAGGCCCTGCAGACTCTGGCGGTGGCCGGCGGCGCGGTAGGTTTTGTAGGCCTCGCGTAGCTGTTCACACTCCTCTTCTGCCAGCAGGCCGACGTCCTGTACGGTGTCGAGGATGCGGATATTATCGGTCCAGCGCAGCATTTCGGGATGCTGTGGCGCCTGGGACAGGGTCAGGTATTGCACCAGGAATTCGATGTCGACGATGCCACCGCGATCCTGCTTGAGGTTGAATACCGGGTTGTCGGCATCCTGTTCGTTGGCTTTGGTGCCCAGGTTGTCCCGCATTTTCTCCCGCATATCGACCACTTCAGCGCGCAATTTTGCCAGATCCTGCGGCTGGCTCAGCACTTCTTCGCGTACTGTTTCGTAGCGGGCCTGCAGATCCGGGCTACCGGCCACGACACGGGCGCGGACCAGGGCCTGGTGTTCCCAGGTCCAGGCTTCGTTGATCTGGTAATCACGGAAGGCGCTCAGGCTGCTGGTCAGCAGGCCGGAATTGCCGGACGGACGCAGTCGCATATCCACTTCGTACAGCTGGCCGGAGGGGGTAAAGGTGTTGAGGATATGGATGATGCGCTGGCCCAGCCGGGTGAAGAACATGCCGTTGGCGATCTGCTTGGCACCGTCGGTCAGGCCGCTGGCGCTGGCATCGTGGATAAACACCAGATCCAGATCCGAGCCGTAGCTCAGCTCGATACCACCGACTTTGCCGTAGCCCAGTACGATGAACTCGCTGTTATCCGGGTTGCCGTACTTCTCGGTCATATTGCGCCAGGCGATCTCGAGTACGGACTCGAGCACGGTTTCAGCGGTCCAGGTCAGATAGTCGCTGACTTTCATCAGCGGCATGGCACCGGTGATCTCGGAGGCGGCCACTTTGAGCAGGTGGGCGCTTTTGAAATAACGCAGGGCTTCCATCAGCTGTTCGGTGTCATCTTCCGGGATGCGCAGCAGCTGCTGGCGCAGTTCGGTTTGCAGCTGGCCTTTGTTCGGTGGTGAGTAGAGCGACTGGGGGTCGATCAGCTCATCGAGCAGGATTGGCTGCCTGGCCAGCTGATCACCAAACCAGGGGCTGGCGGCGCACAGGCGGACCAGCTGCTGGCGGGCCAGCGGGTTTTCTGCCAGCAACACCAGGTAGGCGGAACGGCGCAGTACGGCCTGCACCAGCTGCAGCACCCGGTTGAGGGTTTCGCTGGCGTTATCGACATGGCTGATCTCAGCCAGCAACTGCGGCAGCACGGCGCTGAGCCGGTCCTGGGCAATCTGCTGCAGCATCTGCACCGGTCGGCTGTTGCGCAGGCTTTTCAGTTCGGCCCAGCTGGCGGCCGGGTTGTCGTAGCCCTGGTCGGCCAGCAGGGTGGTGGCCTCGTCATCGTCCAGCTCATCCTGCCACAGTGGCAGCCACTCACGGTGACCGGTGTCATCGCTGTCTTCATTTTCGTCGGCCGGGGCGATCACATTGGCGAAGTGCTGGCGTACGGCGCTGCGGTGTTGCTCCAGTATTGCGCAGAAGGCCTGCCAGTCCGGGCTGCCCATGCTGAAGGCGAGGCGCTGCTGGTCTCGCTCATCAATCGGCAGGTCCTGGGTCTGTTTATCGGCAATCGCCTGGATGGCGTGTTCGGCGTTACGCAGATAGGTGTAGGCCTCGACCAGCTCGGTAACGGCCTGCTCCGGCATGCCGACAGCGTCGGGCAGCAGCGGCAGGATATTGAGCAGCTCGCGTTGCTGCAGGCGGCTGTCGCGGCCACCACGGATCAGCTGGAATGCCTGGGCGATAAACTCAACTTCACGGATGCCGCCAGAACCGAGTTTGACGTTGGCGTCACGGCCTTTGCGGCGCACCTCCCGGTTGATCATCTCTTTCATGTCGCGCAGCGATTCAAAGGCGCCAAAGTCGATATATTTGCGATAAACGAAGGGTTTGAGCAGGGCCTGCAGTTCGGCCCCGGCGGCTTTGTCACCAGCCACCACACGGGCTTTGATCATGGCGTAGCGTTCCCACTCCCGGCCCTGATCCTGGTAGTAGATTTCCATGGCGTTGAAGCTGATCGCCAGTGGGCCAGCGCTGCCGAAGGGGCGCAGACGCATATCGGTACGGAATACGAAGCCGTTGACGGTGATGTTATCCAGCGCCTGGATCAGCTTTTTGCCCAGCCGGATAAAGAAATCTTTGTTGTCGGTGCCACGCTTGCCATCGGTGTGGCCATGTTCGGGGTAGCTGAAAATCAGGTCGATATCAGAGCTGAGGTTGAGCTCGTTGGCCCCCAGTTTACCCATACCCAGTACCACCAGGTACTGCGGTTTCTGGCTGCCATCGGCTTGCTCAGCCATCGGCTGACCGTAACGCTGTACCAGGCTGTTGTGCAGCCAGTTCAGGCTTTCGTCGATGCAGCTGTCGGCCAGCCAGGACAGTTCGCGGGTGGTGCCGCGCATATCGGTGAGGCGGCACAGGTCACGCCAGATCAGCCGGACCTGCTCACGCTGGCGGAATTCACGCAGCAGCCGGTGCAGGTCATTCTCGGTGTCGGCTTTGCTCAGTTTTTGCTGCAGGCGCTGGCGGTAGCTGTCGGCGCTGTAGTCCTGGTAAAGATCCCCGCTGCTGGAGAGTTCTGCCAGCAGTCCCATCCGTAGCCCCAGCTGCTGGGTAACGTAGTCACTGCCCACACTGACGCGGGTCAGGTCTTCGGCGAAACGGGAAGGAAGGGTGAGGGTTGCCAGCTCGTCCAGCTGAGCGGAAAACTGTTGCCAGTTCTGCTCAAGCAGGGGCTGGAGGGACTCGGGGACCAGATCAGTACGCGCGGTAAACATGGCGGGGTCAATCTCCTGCGACATCCATGATGAATTCTGTCGTCGAGATTACCAGATGTTGTGCGCAGGTGCGCTGATCTGCGCCTGCCTGGGGGCTGGCGCAGCTATGGGGTCAGGCGAGAATGGCCAGTTCTTCGGCGGTGTCGATGGCGGCGTTGCTCAGCTCCAGTAGCTGGGCCAGCAGTTCGACGGTCTGGCTGAGGTTGAGGCTGTCAGCTTCACCGGGCTGGTTGCGCCAGCGGGCCAGAATGCTGGCGCCTTCATCGACCTGAGCCTCGCTGAGGCTGTATTGATCACCCAGCAGGCTGAAGACCTCATTACGGTCAAACAGGTGCTGATTTTTTTGCATATCCTGCAGGGTCGCACCCTCAAAGTAGATCTTCTCGCGGATTTCGATCCGCAGCTCAGCCAGCATGGCGCGGTTGGGCTCCAGTGCGCGATTGATGATATGCAGATCATCGTTGCTTAAGCGCAGATCTTTGTGTGTGCGGCGGCACGGGGCTACCCGGCGCAGCCTGGTAATGTTGTTATTTTTCATGGTCTATCCCTGACTGACGGGTTGGTGAGAATCGCATTTCAGTTGCGATCGCTGGTCTGCTGGGTTCAGCAAAAACCATGCCTCAGACAGGGAACATCGGCCGTTATCGGCTGGGGTTTAGGCTTGTTTGGATTTTTTTGTCACATCTGTTGCGATAGATCAATGGTGTTGCGCAGTGTCCTGGTGGGAAGGCGGCGGGCAGGTTGCAGCTGTTTGCCGCGGCCTGCCAGACCAGGGCTTACTGTGGTTCGGTTACAGCGGTAATGGATTGCAGGGGCTGGCCAGCACGTTGCCGTTGTTGTGGGTTCCAGCGGGCTCGCCATGGGCGCTTGCTGAGCTTTTCACCAAGCAGCAAAGCAATCAGGCTGGCTTCTTTTGTCTGGCTCAGGACTTCCAGCCGGGTACGGGCTTTTGCCGCTTCCTGGCGGGTCCACTCGGCTGCGTGAGGCCCCAGCAGCTGACTGCAACGACGCCAGCTGAGCAGGGTCTGCAGGCGGTCGATCAGCTTGTCGACCAGCTGGCCCAGCTCGTCATCGGCGGCCAGTGGGGCGACATCAATAAAGTGCTCGCGCAGGGCGCGGATGTTGCGCAGTGAGTCCAGTGCATGGCCGCCGTGTTCCCATTTATGGCTGAACTGCCAGGCTTCCATATGGCGCGGCCAGCTCTGCAGTTCAAACTGCAGCAGCTCAACGTAAGCCTCTTCCAGGCTGATGTCGGCGGGTAAGTGAGGTCGCTCCAGTCGCACCTGATACTGCTCCGGAGCATAGAGCCGATAGCCACGCTCGGCTTTGCTGATATCACAGATCTGCAGCGGTATTGCACGGGCCAGCAGCAGTGCCAGGTCAAACAGGTCACTGGGCTGGCCCTGTTTCAATTCCAGCTCCAGCTCGCTGAGCGGGTCGGTACGCTGCTGACCATCCAGTTCAACCCGTACTTCACCACTGTCCAGCGCGATCTCGATTTCGACTGGCTCACCCTTGCTATTAACACTGCGGTAATCCCATAGCTGACGCTCAAAGTCAGTGCTGAAGGCGGGTTTCAGCGCGTCCGCGTCGGGTGGTGTGTCCAGTGCGGTGTGCCAGGCTGTTTCTGCCAGCAGGCTGAAATCCAGCACGGGCTGGCTCAGTTCCCACTCCCATTCGTTGCGCTGGTGCAGCCCGGCCTTGGACTGGCCGCGGGTTTTTAGCGTCTGAATATAACGATTGCCGATCCGGCGAATACGCAGGGCAATCCGGGCCGCCTGCAATGCCTGCTCGGCCGTATCGAAGTAGGTGTTGCACAGCTGGTGGGTGCCTGCGGCCTGTATTTCGGCTTGCTGAAATAGCGGGTGTTGCAGGAGTGCGCCCACATGGTGGGGGCTCAGCGCCAGTTTGAGTTCTATCTCCTTGGCCATGATTATTATCCCTGTTTGAATTTCGGTCTTATTTGCCTAGTGTACCGCAGCTCTTAGCAAAAAAAGGTTGTATGTCAAAATAGTGACAAATAGGAGAATTTTTGGCTACAAACGCATGACATCAAACCGTATACTGCGCCCAGATTTTAACCTGACAGGGTAACTCCTATGGTGACCAACAACCCTATCTTGCAGATGCTTTCGCGCTCGCCGTTCAAGCCCATGCAGGAACATATCGCAAAAGCACAGGAATGTGCGGTGGAACTGGTTCCATTCTTTGAAGCTGTGATGGCGGATGACTGGAAACAGGCGGAAGTGATTCAGCAACGCATCGCGGTGCTGGAAGGTGAAGCCGATACGATGAAAAAGGATGTTCGCCAGAATCTGCCGAAGAGTATTTTCCTGCCGGTTGCACGTACTGACCTGCTGGAACTGCTGCGAATGCAGGACAAGATTGCTAACCGCGCCAAGGATATTGCGGGCCTGATGGTGGGGCGCCAGATGTCGGTGCCAGTGCAGTTACAACCCTTGATGATGGAGTATGTGCGTACTGCCTTAAGCACCTCTGAGCAGGCGCTTAAAGCACTGAACGAGCTCGATGAGCTGGTCACCAGTGGGTTTGGTGGTCATGAAGTCGATATGGTGGAAGAGATGATTCACCAGCTCGATGACCGCGAACATAAGACCGATGAGCTGGAACGTGAGGTACGTAATGCCTTGTTCCAGATAGAGAAAGATCTCTATCCGATTGATGTGATGTTTATGTACAACGTCATCAACTGGATTGGTGATCTGGCAGATCGTGCGCAACAGGTAGGTAGCCGCCTGCATCTGTTGCTGGCCCGTTAACATTAACTAAGGTTTAAAGCAGTTTTATGGAAATCATCGCGCAATACGGTGACATCATTGTTTTGATGGCATGCGTTTTCGGTTTCTTTATGGCCTGGGGTGTCGGCGCCAACGACGTTGCCAATGCCATGGGTACCTCTGTGGGCTCCAAAGCGCTGACTCTGAAGCAGGCGATCATCATCGCCATTATCTTCGAGTTTGCCGGTGCCTGGCTGGCTGGCGGTGCAGTTACCGCGACCATCCGTAAAGGGATCATTGATCCGGCAATCCTGTCGGGCACACCTGAATTGCTGGTGTTCGGTATGCTGGCGGCACTGCTGGCTGCGGGCCTGTGGTTGCTGATCGCAACTTACTTTGGCTGGCCGGTATCGACCACTCACTCGATTGTCGGGGCCATTGTCGGCTTTGCCGCGGTGGGTATCTCGGCGGATGCGGTGAACTGGGGCAAAGTCTCCAAGATTGTTGCGAGCTGGGTGGTCTCGCCTGTCACGGCCGGATTTATATCGTTCTTCCTGTTCCGCAGTGTGCAGAAGCTGATTCTGGACACCGAAGACCCGTTTAAGAACGCCAAGAAGTATGTGCCAATGTACATCTTTATGGTGGGCTTTATTGTGGCCATGGTGACCTTTACCAAGGGCCTCAAGCATATTGGTCTGGATCTGAGCTGGGGCGAGAGTGCCGGTGTTTCGGTGATTGTGGGCTTGATTGCCATGTTCATTGGTATGCGGATGCAGCGCAATATCCAGCCGGACCCGGAAGCCGATCGCAGTTATCATTTTGCCAGCGTTGAAAAGCTGTTTGGCATCCTGATGATGTTCACCGCCTGTGCCATGGCGTTTGCCCACGGTTCCAACGATGTGGCGAATGCGGTCGGCCCGCTGGCGGCGGTTGTGGGTGTGGTCGCGGCCGGTGGTGAAGTT
>JAIBDV010000047.1 GCA_024686055.1 Neptuniibacter sp. | reverse complement strand
TTGCTGATTGTGCTGGGTGTGGGTGGGCTGTTGATCGCGGTGATGGTGTCGGTCGCAAGCTGGTTTTCGAACACCTTGACGCGGCCGTTGAAAAAAGCGGTGAAGGCGCTGAAAGATATTGGTAAGGGCAAGGGTGACCTTACCCGGCGACTCGATGTGGACTCAAACGATGAAATTGGCGAGCTGGCACAGGGCTTTAATGTGTTCGCTGAAATGATTCAACGGCTGGTGAGTGAGGTTAAGCAGGGTGTTGATGAGCTATCCCACTCATCAGGCCGCCTGCAGTCGGTGGTTAAGGGGACGCATCATGACCTGTCAGTACAGAAAAACGAAACGGAGCAGGTAGCAGCCTCAATAGAAGAGATGGCGGTGGCGGTGCAGCAGGTTGCCAGTAGTGCTACGCAGGCAGCTGACTGCGCAAATAGTGCGGATGGTGCAGCCCATGATGGCCGAGAAGAAGTCCAGAATACCGTGCAGTCGATCCATCAGCTGGTGGATGGCGTAAACAGCGCCGCCGATGTGATTGAACAGCTGGCTAATGATGCTGAACAGATTGGCTCGGTGGTGAATGTGATCCGTGATATTGCCGATCAGACTAACCTGCTGGCACTTAATGCGGCGATTGAGGCGGCCCGTGCAGGAGAGCAGGGGCGAGGGTTTTCGGTGGTGGCGGATGAGGTTCGTACCCTGGCGACGCGGACGCAGCAGAGCACTCAGGAGATTCAGCAGATGGTGGAAAAACTGCAAACGGGTGCCAAAAATGCGGTTGGCGTAATGGGGGACAGCCGGGCTAACACCCGTCATACCGTTGATAAGGCCGGGAATACCACTAGCTCGCTGGAGTTGATTACCCAGGCTGTGGATAACATCAACGCCTTGAATGCACAGATTGCCAGTGCCGCAGAGGAGCAGACGGTGGCTGCCGATGAGGTGGCGCGCAGTATGCAGCACATAGCGGATATCTCTATTCGGACGGAAGAAAGCGCTGGCCGGGTGGAAAAATCCTCTAATGAAGTACAGCAGCTGGAGCAGCGTCTGCTTGGTCTGGTAGGTCGCTTTCAGGTTTGAGTACTGATTTTCTTCAATTGATGTGATCTGAATAGCGAGCTGTCGCGTAACAGGCTGTTCAAGTGTAGTGACCAGCGCCCTGAGTCCTTTGGCTCGGGGCGTTCTTCGTTAGAGTGCTAAAATTTAGTTCATAATCGTTCATTTTCGTCTCCTTTCAGCGATTATCCGTTGCGCTCTGTCTATTCAGAATCAATGTCTGACTCGATTTATCCGAGACGGTTACTGATAAGGTGAGCTGGGAGGTTTTGCTGGTCGCCTGGAGTAAGACTCATCTGATATCACATTGTTTTCGCAACCCATTTGCTTCAATAGGGTCTATAACAAGTAGCAGATAAAAACATAAGGAGAGCCACATGAATGGATCGCAAAATTCAATGACAGATAAAACCACTGGAGTGCAGCAAATTCCGGTTGGCATCAGTGCCTGCCTGCTTGGCCAGGAGGTGCGCTTTAATGGCGGGCATAAACGTTCTCGCTATTGTCTTGAGGTGTTGCAGGAGTGTTTTCATTATGAGTCCTTTTGTCCCGAGATGGCGATCGGACTGGGGGTGCCGCGCCAGCCCATTCGGCTGGTGGGGGACAACGCTCAGCCGCAGGCCCTGGGAACGGATGATCCGGACCTCAATGTCACCGATGCATTGATTGACAGTGGTCGAAACTTTGCTGCCAGCCATAGTCATCTCTGTGGTTATATCCTGACTAAGGGCTCGCCCAGCTGTGGTATGGAGCGAGTTAAGGTGTATCACCCTAATGGCAACCCGGATGGTTCGGGTAGTGGTCTTTTTGCTCGGGCCCTGATGGATGCGATGCCCTGGTTACCGGTTGAAGAGGAAGCGCGATTGAATGATCCGGTACTGCGGGAAAACTTTATTCTACGGGTGTTTGCCCTGCATCACTGGAAGCAGGTTGTCGAGCCGGAACCAAGCTTCCATAAAATTCAGCAATTTCATGCCCGTTACAAATACACGCTGATGGCGCATAGCTACCCGGGCTATCAGGCGCTGGGTCGGTTACTGGCTGACGCTACCGCGATGCCACTGGAGGCGCTGATGCCTGAGTACCTCAATCAGCTGATGGGGTATCTTAAGGAGCGAGCCGGGCGTAAATCCCATGCCAATACGTTGCTGCATATTTTTGGTTATCTGAAAAAATCGATCGACGGTGACTGCAAGCAGGAGCTGGTGGACACGATAGAGCAATACCGCCGGGGTGAGGTGCATCTTGTAGTGCCATTGACCCTGCTTAAGCATTACCTCAAGCGCTATGGCAGTGAGTATATTAATGAACAGGCCTATCTGGACCCCTATCCGCATGAGCTGGGGCTGCGCAACTATATATGAGACTTGTCTGGTTTCGGAATGACCTAAGGGTGTGTGATAACCCTGCCTTATATAATGCCGCGCAGGCTCAGCAGGGCGTCACTGCTGTCGTTACTCTGACGCCGGATCAATGGCGGCAGCACGGTGATGCGCCAGCCCGGCTGGCGTTCTGGTGGGATAATGTGCGGGCATTGGCGGTGGAGCTGGCTCAGTTCAATATTCCACTGCGAGTACTGTCGCTCACTGACTATGCCAGCTGTGCTCCAGCGCTGCGGGTTGTTGCCCGGCAGCTGGGAGCTCGTTCGCTGCATTTTAATCGGGAGTGGCCCCTGAATGAGCTGCGCCGGGATGAGCAGGTGATCAGTCTGCTCAGTCAGCACGGGGTGAGCTGTGATGCTCAGGCCTGTGGTGATCTGATTATTGCGCCACAGCAGTTGCGCACGGGGCAGGGGACGCCGTTTAAAGTGTTTACCCCGTTTGCACGTAGCTGGCGGCGCTTTTTGCTGGCAGATTATCCGGCACTGATTCCCTTGCCTGCGGTGCAGCCGCCAAGGGTTGATGACACTAGCGTACCGGTGGGGCTTGAATGTCAGGCAGCAGACGCGCTGTTTGGCGATCACTACCGGAAAGATTTATGGCCCGCGGGTGAGGTGGCGGCCGGGCAGCGTTTGCAGCAGTTTTTGCAGCAGCATGAGCCTGACTATGCTCAGCGGCGGGATTATCCGGCGCAGCAGGCAACGTCAACGCTGTCTCCCTGGCTGGCGTGTGGGGTGCTATCGCCCCGCCAGTGTCTGCTGCAGTTGCAACAGGCCTGTTGCGACGACAGCTGGCTGGAAAGCAGCTGGTTAACGGAGCTGATCTGGCGTGAGTTCTACCGCCATTTGCTGGTGGATTTTCCGCAGCTGAGCCAGGGGCGGCCGTTTCGTCCGGCGATTGAACAACGTATTCAGTGGCATAACGACCCGCAGCTGTTCCAGGCCTGGTGTCAGGGCGAAACCGGCTTTGCACTGGTTGATGCGGGGATGCATCAGTTACGTGAAACCGGCTGGATGCATAACCGGCTACGGATGCTCACGGCCTCGTTTCTGACCAAGCTGCTGCGGATTGACTGGCGCTGGGGGGAGCGCTTTTTTATGGCACAGCTGATTGATGGAGATTTCGCCTCCAATCGTGGCGGCTGGCAGTGGAGTGCCTCAGTGGGCGCTGATGCCGCTCCCTATTTCCGGATTTTTAATCCGCAGCGCCAGCTGGACAGATTTGATCCCCGGGGGCAGTTTGTTCAACAGTGGTTGCCTGCCGGTCAAGTGCAGCACGCGCCGGTCATTGATTATGCTCAGGCACGTAAAACCTCGCTGGCGTTGTACGAATCTGCTAAAACAGACGAGTAACCGGTCAAGTCTGTGCTATACCTTTGTGAGTCCAAATGTACGGAGACAACCATGGCAGAGCCTGAACTCACTTTCGATGAGATAGCAAACTACTGCAAGCTGCCGATTGAGCAGGTTATCAGCTGGGCTGAAAAAGGTGCGCTGGTGGCAAAGCCAGCAGCTTGCATTCCTGACTCCCGGGTGAAAATCACCTCGCTGATAAACTGTCTTGATCAGCACGGTATTGCCTTGCCTGAGCGGCTGAAGGCGACGTCAAAGCGGGTATTGATCATTGATGATGATCGCTCCATGGCCAACGCACTACAGCGGGCATTGCGGCGGGCTGGCTATGAAACCTTTATTGCCGAGGATGGCTTCAGTGCGGGCAGCCTGCTGGAGCGGCTTGACCCGGTGCTGGTAACGCTGGATCTGAGTATGCCTGGGCTGGATGGTTTTGACGTGTTGCGCTATATCCGCCATCAGCCTCGTTATCGAGGCCTTAAGGTACTGGTTATTTCTGCTTTGCCCGATAATCAGTTACAGCGTGCCATTGATCTGGGCGCGAATGATGCTTTGTCAAAACCGTTTGATAATACAGAGCTACAACAGCGCATCGCCAGTCTGATTGCTGAGACGGCGGAGCTGTGCGATGGCTGAGCCTGGGCAGCTTCCACGAAAAGGATATCGACCACTGGCCAATAGCCTGGTAAGGCTGGTTGTTATGGGAGGAGGGGTTGTCGCTCTTGTCTGCTGTACGCTGGTGGCGGTTCACATGAGGGATGTGCTGGAGCGTGTCGAGCAGGATGCTTTGCGCCGTGAAGTGGCGACTTTGCAGTTATCTTTGCAGGCCTGGTTGAGTGATCGGCAACAGAGCTTGCATGAAAATGGTCGCTTGCTCGGCTTTATGTCGCAAAGCCATGCGCTCAGTGGCCCTTTGAGCCGTGAGGCTTTCTTGTCTGAAATGAGCGTGCTGGGTGAGTTGTACCCGCTATTCTGGTTTGATAATCAGCTTAAGTTACTGGCCTCGACGGCACCTGCTGCATCTCCTTCCCCGCCTCCTATGACACTCGACTGGGTGCCTGATCTGCTTGCCGGTGATGCCGGTTCCTATGTGTCGCTAAGCCGGGTCGAGGGGCAGTATTACTGGCTATTGGCAGTGCCGGTCAATGAGCAGGGGCGGGTCCATAGTTTGCTCATCGCACGTATCCCGATGGTGGCGATGCAGCAGCAGTTGCACCTGAAAGAGCAGCTCAAGGGCATTCATTTGAATATTGAGCGTCATGGGAAATCCATCTTCAGCCTTGGCGATCCGGTTTATGACGGGGGCGTGGTCGAACGGTACTGGGAAGATGTCGGGGTGATGCTGCGTTACCGTGTTGATATGACCCGAGCGCTGGCGGCGCGTGATGAGATTGTGCTGGAGCTGCTAGTGGCGATGTCTATAGCAATGCTCATTGTTGGCGGGGTCAGTTATCTGTTGGTGATGCGCTGGCTGGTGCGTCCAGTACGTCAATTACAGCGCGCGGTGTCGGCATTGGCGCTTGGTGACCGCCGACCTCTTCATGCCTTGAGAGCGTCCAACAGGTCGGAGGAATTGTATCAGCTGGCAACGGAGTTTCGGCGGATGTCGGCTAATGTGCTTAAGCGTGAGCGGGCGCTGGAAAGTCAGAATCAGCAGCTGCAGACGTTAGCTGAAAGCGTAAAAAACAAGCAGGCACAATTGATTCAGACAGAGCGCATGGCCAGTATTGGTACCTTATCTGCCGGGGTGGCCCATGAGATTAATAACCCGCTGGGCTGTGTGAAAAGCAACCTGACCACCTTGCGTGAGTATACTGAAACTTTGATGCAGCTGGTGGTGTTCTGTCAGGCGCATCGGGCCGCCCCGGAGCTGCAGACGTTATTACAGGCGAGGCTGGCTGAGGCGGAACAGGCTCAGGATCTGGATTTTGTGATGGATGATCTGGCGCCGCTATTGGCAGACTCATGTGAGGGTGCTGCGCGTATTGAGATGATTGTGCAAGGACTGAAGACCTTTGCTGATGAAGGGCTGGCAACCGCCGAGCTAGTGGATGTAAACCTCTGTATTGATACTATTCTGGGCGTGCTGAAAAGTGATCTGGACTACCACTGTGATGTGGTACTTGAGCGCCAGACGTTGCCTCAGGTCCGAGCTGTAAGGAGCCAGATAAACCAGGTTATCCTGAATGTGGTCAGAAATGGTTTGCAGGCAATTGAGGGTGAAGGAAAGATCTATATTAGCACCCAGCTTGAACGGGGCGATGTGGTGATCAATATACGTGATACCGGGGTGGGCATTGCCGAACAGGATATTGGTAAGTTGTTTACGCCGTTCTATACCACTCGGCCGATTGGTCAGGGTTCAGGACTGGGGTTGTCGATCAGTCATAACATTATTGATCAGCATGGCGGCCGGATTGAAGTGAACAGTAAGCTGGGCGAGGGATCTGAGGTCAATATTTATCTGCCAGCAGTGTGTGCCCCGACTGGTTTGCACTCGGTGACACCGGGTGAATACGGAAAAAACAGCGTAGGTACAAAGCCTCAGACGGTAGTCTGAGTCCATAATATACTTTCTTGATGCGGGCCGGTGGCCCGCATTTTCGGTTCAGGCCGCCTGATCGAGGTAGAAACCGCTGAGCCAGCCGTGGCGCACCATCTCTGGCAGGTAGTGGTCAATTTCGGAGCAGTGACCGGCTAGCTCTCCCAGGCAATGGCCCTGCATCATCTCACCCAGTACCGATGCGATCTCATGGGGAACCACCTCCACTACGGGTTTTTCTGCCTCACGGTATACGCAGAGCCACTCTTTGCCGCCATCAAGGCTCAGCTGATTCTGTGGATCCATGGCTTGCTGGTGGGCGCGCCAGATTTCAAACACTGGCCAGTCACTGAACATCAGACTCAGGGCGTGGCTGAGGGTGAAGATAATATGCGGCTGTGCCGTCATGGGGACTGAGGCCAGCGCATCGAAATCGAAGTGAGTATCTCTGTCCGCGAAGTAGGCCGATTGAATCAGCCACTCCAGTCGGGCCAGTTCGGGTAAAAAGCGTAGCTTGTCCAGCTCTCGACGCTCTATGCTGAGCTTTAGTAGCAATAGTGGAAAGCGGTCGCCAAAGCGCAGCATGTCATCCGACTCGGCAGGGTAGTTGCGGCAGTATTCCTCGGACAGAGTCTGAAAATACTCCTCGCCCACCAGTCGACGTGTCACTGGGAAGGTCTGAATGAGGGCGTCCCGGCCACTATTTACGTTATCGTCCAGATAGATGGCCTGGCTCTGTTCGGGTTCAAATTCCAGCTCGACCGATGGGCTGAGCAGGATTGAGGGGTCTTTCCGAGTGATTGCTTCAGTAAAGCGGGACTGTATTTTCGATAGCTTCATGAAATTTAACCTGATGGCTGTCACGGATTTTAATACGGATACTGATAATCAGTGTTGAGTCATGGGCTCTGCTCTTACTTGTTCGGACAAGCGTTAGCCGCTATCTAAAGAATTAGCATATTGTGGGGAAAATGCCTTAAGACCCGGCCTAAACCGCCGACGAGTACTGATTTGTAGTAACTTATTTGCGTGATCTGGAGGCAATTCAATGGCAATGAACTGGCAGCGATTACTGACAACCAAGCGGTATGGCCACGAGCACATTACCCCGCAGGAGATTGGCCGCAGTCATTTCCACAAAGATCATGACCGCATTATCTTCTCCAGTGCATTCCGGCGGCTCGGGCGTAAAACCCAGGTGCACCCGATGGCCGAGAATGACCATATCCATACCCGCCTTACCCATTCTATCGAAGTGGGCAGTGTCGGGCGTAGCCTTGGGATCCGGGTGGGGGAGTTGATCGCCGATCAGTTACCGCACTGGGTGGGGCCTCATGATCTGGGCACCATCGTGCAGTCCGCTTGCTTGGCGCATGATATTGGCAACCCACCGTTTGGTCATGCCGGGGAATATGCTATTCGTGACTGGTTCCGCCGCAACCGTGCCCAGCCGATGCTGGCCGCGTTATCTGCTGCTGAGCGTACTGATCTGGAAACCTTTGAGGGCAATGCCCAGGGCTTTCGGGTGGTGACTCGCATCGAGAATAATCTGTTTTCAGGCGGTCTGCGGTTAACCTCGCCGACTCTGGGCACTTTGCTTAAATATCCATGGACCTCCGTGGATGCGGGCGATAAGGGGAAATTCAGCTGCTATCAGACGGAACTGGATATTCTGCAGCGGCTGGCGGCACAGCTAGGTCTGATTGAGCGAGGTGAGCAGCGCTGGTGCCGTCATCCGCTGTGTTATTTGATGGAGGCGGCTGACGACATCTGCTATGCCATCATGGATCTGGAAGATGCCATTGAGTTAAGTATTCTCAGTTTTGCTGATGTGCAGCCGGTGTTGCTGGCGCTGGCGGGAATTGACGTGGCGGATGATCCCGTGCTGGCGTCAGGGGCCTCGGCGCGACGCAAGATCTCTGCATTGCGAGGCCGGGCGATGGAGTCGATGGTCGGCTCGGCGATTACCGTGTTTATGACCAACTATGCACAGATTATGGCGGGTGAGTATCAGGGCGAGCTGCTGCGCGATGGTGACCCTGCCGTGCGGGATGGGCTGGCGATGGCGAAAACGCTGGCGCGTGAACGCGTGTTTCCGGATACCCGCAAAACTGAGCTGGAAGTTGGGGCTTATAGCACGCTAGGTACCTTGCTGGAGGCTTTTTGTGATGCTGTCTACGAGCATCAGCAGCAGGATGGCCCGCTGAGTTATCGCAGTCAGAAAATTATCAGTCTGATGGGCATACACTGCCCGGCTGTTGATGACTCTTTGTACCATGCCTATATGCGTGCGCTCGATTTTATCAGCGGGATGACAGACAATTACGCTGCGTATCTGGCCCGCCAGATTGGTGGGCTGAACTGAAATAGCATGTAGAGTCTGAGGAGTGGTCTGGTATGGCAAAGTCTTTAAGCGATCAACTGGGTGGATTGGTGTTTTCCACGGAGCATGGTCGCCTGTGCCCGGGGTGCGAAAAAGCGCTGGATGCCTGTGTTTGTGATGTGCAGGCAGAACAGCAACGGCTGGCCTCGCTGGATGGTGTGGTGCGCATTCGGCGTGAAACCTCGGGTCGCAAAGGCAAAGGGGTCACGACACTGACGGGCATTGCCAGGTCGGAGAAAGAGCTGAAAGATTTACTGAAGCAGATGAAAAAAGTTTGCGGTACCGGCGGCAGCGTCAAAGAGGGTGTGCTGGAAATCCAGGGCGATCACCGGGAGACGCTAAAAACGTTGCTGGAAAAGCTGGGCTTTACCGTCAAACTGGCGGGGGGCTAATATGGCCGCTGTCCCGCGTCGAAAAAAGAAATACTGTCGCCGCTGCCTGATCACGCGTGTCATTCTGGTGATGCTGCTATTGCTGGCCTTTTTTGCCTGGCAAAGTCTGTCCGGGTTCTTTGGTTGAGTCTGTGTGTCGCTGATACCTGGTATAACTTCATGTGTTACATCAATACATAGCGAAAACACGAGATTAATGGTTATAACCGGGTTGCCATGTTCGTATAATAACCACTCAAATTGAGTGGCCAGGGTGCAGTAGTGCTGATCCGTTTTGTTCTTGTTTTCCTGTTTTGTACCAGAGTGGCGACAGGGGCCGTTGAGCCGTTAACTGATGCTGAGGCGTTGTGGTTGCAGCAGCACCGTGACAGCCTGCGGGTAGGCATTGCTGAGGTTCCGCCGCAGCAGGCTTACCTGAATGCTCAGGGGCAGCTTGAAGGGCTGGCTATTGAATACCTGGATGCTGTTGAACACGCGTTAGGCATAAAGTTTGAGCGCGTATTGCTTAGCAGTTACGGTGAAATGATGGGTCAGGCTCGGGCGCGAAAAATTGATCTCGTTTATGCCGCCTCCCGCACCCCTGGTCGAGAACAGTTCCTCTCATTTACAAGCCCTTATAATTACGTCAGCAATAATATATTTGTGCGTAAAGGGGATGAGCAGAATAACAACCTGACCTACTTTTCTGATAAATCCTTCGCGGTAACATCCGGCACGGCGGTGGCTGAATATGTTAGTGAAAACTACCCATCAATAAAGCTTGTCCCGGCGCACTCGTCCCGCGAAGCATTTAACCTGCTGGCAGCCGGTCAGGTTGACGGTGTTGGTGCGACGGCGGCATCAGCCTATAAGCACGTGTTTGAAGCCGGACTGCCAAATATCACCCTGGTTGGCCCGCTTGGCTATGACTACGCGATCTCGTTAGGGGCGCGAAATGACTGGCCAGTACTGACCCGGATTCTGCAGAAAGGGCTGGATAGCCTTCCACCCGCCCAGGTAGAAGCGATTGAGCAGCGCTGGAATCGTCCGGCAGATAAAGCGCGCGTTGATCTGGAACGGATCAAGGATTCGCTGACCTGGTTGCTGACTGCGGTCGCGCTGGTGATTGCTGCGGGTCTGTTCTGGTGGAACCGCTCACTCAAGCGGGAAATCCGTCAACGCTGTGAGGCAGAGTCACAGCTGAGTTTTTTGGCTTATCACGATGCAACCACCGGCTTACTGAACCGGCCGGGTTTCCTTCAGGCGCTGGATAAGGCGCATAAAACGCAGCAACCCTATGCCCTGGTGCTGTTGGGGCTGGACCAGTTCAGGATTAAGAATGAACTCTGGGGCCAGCACATCGGTAATGAGTTACTGCGACACCTGGCGCAACGGCTGGCAGCCTTTTTACCGGCGCATATGACGGTTGCCCGGCTGGGCGGCGATGAGTTTGCCGTACTGTTTCCCGTGGCTGACCTGCCGCAGGATGGAATGCTGAACCAGCTGGTCCGTGAGGTGCGTCGGCCCATGGTGCTGGCGGACCGTTCTGTGCAGGTCGTCTCTGCCACGTGCGGTGTGGTGGTGATTGAGCGGCCGCTGGAGCGTGCCGAGCTGGCGCTGCAGCAGGTTGAGGTGGCCCTTAAGCATGCTAAAGGCAATCAGCGTGGTGGCTTTTTGCGTTATGACGTGAGTATGGGCCAGAACGATATTCAGGATCAGCTCTGGAAAGAACAGTTGGCACTGGCGATTGAACATGATCAGCTGTTCCTGGAATATCAGCCACAGCTTGACCTGCACAAGCACAAGGTTGTTGGGTTTGAAGCTCTGGTGCGCTGGCAGCATCCGGAGCGGGGGCGCGTTGCGCCCTGTGATTTTATCCCTCTGGCTGAGCGTACCGGGCTGATTTCAGCGTTAGGCGACTGGGTGCTGAAAACCGCCTGCTATCAGGCAGCGCGCTGGCGTAATCAGGGGCTGGATTTTGAGTATGTTGCCGTAAATGTGTCGGTGCGCCAGTTTGCAGATGCTGATTTTGCCCGCAAAGTCATGGCGGTACTGGCTGAAACGGGTTTACCGGCCAGTGCGCTTGAGCTGGAGATTACGGAAACTCTGTTTATGGGTGAAGATGAAGATGTTCGCAATACCCTGGATGAGCTGTCTGCGCAGGGTATTCGTTTTTCTATTGATGACTTTGGTACGGGCTTCTCGTCGCTGTTGTATCTGAAACAGCTACCCGTTGAGACGCTGAAGCTGGCGCAGGAGTTTGTGCTGGATCTGGCCGATAACAGTAGCAGCCTGCAGATTGTGAATGCCGCGACCCGCCTGGGCCACAGTCTGGGAATGCGCGTTATTGCTGAAGGCGTAGAAGGAGAAGACGTTGAACATATTCTGCAGGGGCTGAATTGCGATATGGTGCAGGGCTTTTTATATAGCCGCCCGGTGAACCCTTCCCAGGTGAGTGCCGAGTGGTTGCAGGAGCTGGGCTGGCGCTGTGAAGCGATGGCGCAGCAGGCTGAGTACGTCGCCAGTACGGAATAAGTAAGGGTGGCTATGTTTTTCAACATAGTTGTCGCCTCAGACTCAAGCGGCCTGCTTAAACAACAGCCCGCTACTCACTTCTTTTACCGGATTCAGAACAACCTCATCCGGTAAATACCAGTCACGTATGGAACGGTTACCCCAGCGTTCTGGATGGCGTTCTTTGGCGGCTGACAGCGCCTTGATACGTTGCTGGATCTTCTCAGTACATTTGCCTGTATGTCGGTCCATCGGAGTCTGGAACTTCAGGCCGCTATGCCTGTGCTCCTCGTTGTACCAGGTGACGAACCCTTGCACCCACGTTCGTGCTGCCTCCAGACTC
>JAIBDV010000287.1 GCA_024686055.1 Neptuniibacter sp. | reverse complement strand
GTTTTAAAGTTATCCAGATCGATAAACAGCACCATCAGCCCCTGATCGGTGATCTGCTCCAGCGCCTGGTTCAGGCTGTGCACAAACGATCGCCGGTTTGGCAGCTGGGTGAGGGTGTCATGGCCAGCCAGAAAGCGCGCCTGTTGCTCGGCTTCCGTGCGGGCGGTGACATCCTCATGCACCGCAATAAAATGCGTAATCTCACCGTATTGATCCAGTATTGGGGTGATGGTCTGGTCGATAATCATGCTGGTGCGATCACGGGTTTTATTGGTGATCTGGCCACGCCAGACGTTGCCCGTCAGGATGTACTGCCAGAGTTGCTGGAAAAACTGCTGATTATGTTCACCGGAGTTCAGAATGCGGGGTGTCTGGCCTTGCACCTGATCAGACGGCCAGCCGGTCAGTTTTTCAAAGGCCGAATTCACCCACTCAATACGGCCGGACTGATCGGTAATAAAAATCGCATTGGCGGTACTGCTGATCGCCGTCGTCAGTAGTTGTATGCGGCTCTCCATCCGCAGTTTTCGTCTTAACGAGACCACCAGTACAGTACCGCCCAGTATCACCGCACCGATCAGGGCAATAAAAATCCAGAACAGCAGGTCCGCCTCCTGATACCAGGCCTGGAGCCCTCTGGCCAGATCAAGATGTACCACCACAACCAGTGGCAGCGGTGAGGTAGAACGGTAACTGGTGATGACCGCGCGCGCTGGGTTGTCTGGCTGAATAGCGGGCCATGACTGCTGGAACACGCCAAACTCTGCTGCCGGAAGGTAGGAGGTAAACAGTTCCTCCAGCGAAGACTCCGGGCTGGTGGGGTTATTTTCCCCGGTGCTCAGGACAAGTGGCTGGCCGTTATATTGATAAAGCCCCAGTGTAACTGGATTAAGCTCCAGTGCCGGGCGAAACAGTTCATGGATAAAATCTGGATTTAATACCCCGGTAACGGTGGCGATAATCTGGCTCTGTACATTGCGTACCGTCACACACAGGGGGATATGTTGTTGCCTCCCTGCCGGTTGAGAACTGCCCAGAAAACGCCCGGATTGCTGTTCACCGATCAGGTAATCGAGGTTGATACGTTCCCTCAGCGCTATATTGCATTGCGCTGCGAGTGCCAGATCATTCGGCTGTCGCCGCCGTGATGAAGCCTGCCAGTTACCATTGCCATCGTGCACGACCACTTCACGCAGGCTGGGTGTCAGGGTTAACAGGGTTTGCAGTACGACGGTTAAATCGGGGTTGCCGGGGGTCAGGAGCCCCGGATTTAGCGTCAGGGCTTCCTGAATGCTATTCAGCCGACCAAGCACATCCTGAAAACTACGAATAACCGTGTTTTCCATCGAATGGGCCAGTAACTGCGTTTTTTCTTGCTGTTCACGGACAGCCCGTTGCTCGCCATTATCGAGTACGAACAACATCAGAATAAAGCAGGCCATACCGACCAGCAGGGTAAACATGGAGATAGCCCAGTGGGGCTGTAAAAAGCCGCGTACTACCTTTTTACTCAGCAGATTTTCTTCCATCACGTCGGTTTTCAACGGTTTTACGCCCATTACAACAAGGTTACTTTATAAGAACAGCCAGTATACAATTTTATTTTAATGGCCACTCAAGGGAATTATTAGTGATGAGTGTTACCTCTCGCCAGCCTGTCCGGGCACTGTTAACTAGCGCAGTAATATCAGGGTTACTGGCTGCCAGTACCTGTGTGTTTGCGGATAATAACCTCAGCCGGCTGGAGGCGATTAAACAGTCAGGCGAGCTGCGGGTCTGTATCTGGCCCGAGTATTTTGCGATCTCGTATCGCAACCAGAAAAACAATGAACTGCAGGGTATCGATATTGATCTGGCAGCAGAGTTTGCCAGTGATCTGGGGGTTAAGCCGCGTTTTATCCCGACCCACTTTGGCCGTTTTATGGATGATATTGATGCCAACGCCTGTGATGTTGGCATGTTTGGCATTGGTCGTACCGCCGCTCGAAAACAGCGCATTGATTTTAGTCAGCCTTACCTGGCCAGTGGTATGTATGGCCTGACCACTAAAACAAACAGTTACATCAGCAGCTGGGAAACCATGGATCAGCCCGGCAACGTCGTCTGCGTACAGCGTGGCACTTACATGGAAACCGAAATGAGAAAACAGCTGAAACAGGCTGAGCTCAGTGTGGTGGAAAAACCCTATGAACGGGAGATCGAGGTACGTTCTGGCCGGGCCGATGTGTTTATTACCGATTATCCCTATGGCCAGAAAATGCTGAAACAGAATGACTGGGCCCGGTTGTTAACCCCTCAGGATCAGAGCGGGCAGAAGTTTGAATATGCCTATGCGGTGGCGAAAAACCAGCCGCAATGGCTGGCACGCGTGAACACCTTTGTGGCGACCGTTAAACAGGACGGTCGCCTGCGTGAAGCGGCCGCTCGACATGCACTGATTCCGATTGTGCTGGATTGAGCGGATGGCAGCCCGCCAGGCGTTGCCTGGCAGGCCATACTCAGCCGCGATTATGCGCGAGCATCAGATCAGTCGCCGGGCCCGCCGGTACCACCCCGGTCGGATTAATGGTGTCGTGACTGCGATAATAGTGCTCTTTGATATGGCGCATATTGACGGTATCCGCGATGCCAGGCCACTGGTACAGCTCACGTAGCCAGCCTGCCAGATTGGGATAATCTTCGATCTGGCGCAGGTTACATTTGAAGTGACCGTGATAAACCGGATCAAAACGGATCAGCGTGGTGAACAGCCGCCAGTCGGCTTCGGTAATCTGCTCGCCGAGCAGGTAACGGTGGCGGGATAAGCGCTGCTCCAGCTGCTCCAGCTGCGCAAACAGCGGGTAGACCGCCTGCTCGTAGGCCTCTTGCGTGGTAGCAAAGCCCGCTTTATAGACCCCGTTATTCACCTCGTCATAGATTGTCTGGTTCAGCGTATCAATCTCGTCGCGCAGGGCGGCCGGGTAATAATCGCCGGGCCGGGCACCCAGGCCATCAAAGGCGCTGTTCAGCATGCGGATAATATCGGCCGACTCGTTGCTGACAAGGGTGTTCAGCTGTTTGTCCCAGAGTATTGGCACCGTGACCCGGCCGCTGTAATGGGAGTCGGCCTGCAGATACACCTGATAAAGGTAATCCGCCTGGTGAATGGGGTCGCCAGCACTGCTGCCGTCCTCGGTGTCGAAGGTCCAGCCGTGCTCGGCCATCAGTGGGTTGACCACCGAGACGCTGATCATATCTTCCAGCCCTTTGAGTACCCGAAAAATCAGCGTGCGGTGTGCCCAGGGGCAGGCCAGCGACACATACAGGTGATAGCGGCCTGGCTCAGCCTTAAAACCGCCGTAGCCCGTTGGGCCCGCGCTACCATCCTGGGTGACCCAGTTGCGAAACTGTGCCGCGCTGCGCACAAAACGGCCTTCACTGCTGGCGGTGTCATACCACTGGTCGGACCACTGTCCGTCTATTAAAAGTCCCATTGTAAATCTCCGGTCGCTAAAGGGTTAAGGCAGCTCGAACAGCAATGCATCAAGCTGGCGGGTGTCGGTAAGGCTAAGGGTGGTTTCAGCGCTCAGGCCGATCGCATCGCCGGCACCGAGTGTTATCCCGTTGGCAGTTACGGTGCCGCCGGTCAGATGCAGGTAATAACTGCGCTCTGGCTGCAATACCCGCTGCAGTGGCTGGTGATCCAGCCGCAGGTTGTACAGGCTGGCATCCTGATGGAGCGACAGCGAACCGTCACGACCATCGCTCGATGCGATCAGGCTGAGGCCCTGGTGATCAGCTATGTTCATCTGCTGGTAACGCGGGGTGACGCCACGCCGGTCCGGCTGGATCCAGATCTGCAGAAAATTCAGATCATCCTCATTCGAGGGGTTGTACTCACTGTGCAGGATGCCCGTGCCAGCACTCATCACCTGCACATCCCCCGCGTTCAGCACGGTGTGGAACCCCATGGTGTCCTTGTGCTCGATCTGGCCGGCCAGCACATAACTGATAATCTCCATATCCCGGTGGGGGTGGGTATCAAAGCCGTAGCCGGGTTTTACCCAGTCATCGTTGATCACCCGCAGTGCCGAGATACCCATAAAACGGGGATCGTAATAATTGGCAAACGAGAAGCTGTGGCGGCTGTCCAGCCAGCCGTGGCGGGCATGGCCACGGCTGTTGCTACGGCGTACAGTCATCATGGCAGTTTCCTCAGTGCGCTGTCTGAAAGGTATCGGGTTCTGGCGTCTGGTTCAGCCGACCGTCAATCGAGAATGCGCCGCCGCCGTTCACCACCAGTGCGATGGCGATCGTCAGCAATGCCAGACCGAACTCGTAACCGTTGTTGCTCATAAACAGACCATTACTGGCATGTACGGTGAAAATCGCCACCAGCATGGTGAATGCCAGCAGGGCAGCCGCAGGGCGGACCAGCAGGCCGAGCAGCAGTGCCAGCCCGCCGAAGAACTCGGCGCTACCGGCTGCCATGGCCAGCAGATAACCCGGCTCCAGCCCGATAGAGGCCATCCACTGGCCGGTGCCTTCCAGGCCGTAACCCCCCAGCGCGCCGAACAGCTTCTGGGCACCGTGGGCGGTGAAAATAATGCCGGTGGGAATCCGTAGCGCCAGCCCGGTCAGGCGATTGTCGGTGTGTATCAGGCGGTTTATCAGGGGGCTGTTCATGGCTTGAATCCTCAGTAGAATCAGTATTGCTGTTTGATGGATTCACTATAGATAAACGGATACTGGAAAAATAACGGAGGATTTT
>JAIBDV010000106.1 GCA_024686055.1 Neptuniibacter sp. | reverse complement strand
GGAGCCGCCAGTTGTCTCGATCGGCCTGTTCGACTACCCGGACAACCCAATGGCCGACATGGCCAGATTGCCACTCGCTCTGTACCACTACGATGCAGGCCATGCCGCCATCGAACTGGGCGATCGCCGACTGGTTAACAGCATCATGCTGGGAGCCATCGCTGACCACCTGCCCTTCCCGGCAGAGGCACTGCTGAAAAGCCTGTTGCAACGTTTCGCCCGTAAGGGTGAAAAACTGCTGCAACTAAATCAGCAGGCATTTGAACTGGGACAAAGCGCGTTTAGCTGAGGGAACGGTCTGGCAGAGCTGGCTTAACAGGCCAGCCCTGTCTTCAGGTTCGGGACAACTGTGTCGAGGATTGCACTGAAATAAGGAGGCTATTTTTCGTTTTCAACCGGGGTTGACAAAAAATCTGACCACAACTCAGCGCCTTCGATATATTTCTTATTTATCAACAAGTTAAGAAAATAAACTGCTATTCCCTTACTTTGTATTAAAATCGGCAAAGGCTGGTCGACTGTACCTGTCAGAAATTAAAAACTGGGCCTATGTCCGCCGATCAGCTTTCATTACCCTTCGCCATACAAATCAACGGACTGGATAGGTACTCTGGAGTAAAAAGATAGAAAGCAGCTATTACTAACTGCTTATGGAAATAGATTTATCAGTTAAAAAGAATATCACCAAACCAAAAATAAACACGTCGTGCGTAAATTTTAAATAAAACTGGAGCATAAAAAATCATGCAAAAAACATCAAATAGCTCCGACAACTATAGAGGGTGCTTATTCATGCTACTGGCTATGGCATCTTTTGCCATAGAAGACATGTTTATAAAAAGTGCAGCAGAAGTTATTCCACTGGGTTTTGTTATTCTGGGATTCGGTTCAGGCGGAGCCGTTATCTATTTTTTTATGATGATTAAAAATTCAGACCCGGTATGCCCACCCGAAGCCTTAAGCCGGGTCATGTTATTACGTACGATATGCGAAATCACTGGCCGTTCGTTTTTTGCACTAGCGATTGTACTCACCCCGTTATCCAGTGCATCTGCTATTCTTCAGGCAACGCCTCTTGTTGTTGTCATCGGCGCATCGTTGTTTTTGAACGAAAAAGTCACGTTGTCACACTGGATCGCCATTTTCCTGGGGTTCGCCGGTGTCATCATGATTGTACGCCCAGGCATGGCCAGCTTTGAGCCTGCTTCCCTCTGCGCCGTCATCAGCACCCTCGGCTTCGCAGGGAGAGACCTGGCAACGCGTGCCGCATCACCCCGGCTATCTGGTGCACAGCTGGGCTTTTATGGCTTCCTGGTACTAATAGCGGCAGGGCTTTGCCTGACATTGACGTCAGACCTTCCATTCACAGTCGATACAACATCATCCATAAAAGTACTGGGTGCGGTTTTATTTGGTGTTATCGCCTATAGCTCACTCACGATTGCCATGCGCTCTGGCTCGGTTTCTATTGTTGCCCCCTTCCGTTATTCCCGTGTGATTTTTGCCCTTATACTTGGCTTTTTTATATTTGATGAAAACCCTGACTTTTTCACGTTAGCTGGAACAGCCGTCGTTGTTCTCAGCGGCATATACATCCTGCTTAGCAAAAGTCACGTAAGACAGGTCAATTATAAAAAACCTCAAGAAAACCCAGGGTAACCAAAGATACCAGATCCAGGCACTCCTAGGGAAAGACCCCTTCCCAAAAGATATCACGCCTGTTATTGATTCTAGCGAAGGCCCCTGTCACGAAAATTTAGTCGTAGTAAAGAGCCAACACGGCTCACGCCCGTGCTATCAATCGCCGTACAAAGGCCGCCAGCCCTGATAGCAGCCTGAATCTTGCAGTCGCGTTACATGCTATATCCTGCACGGCCTGAAGCTTCCAGGTAATTACTGTCAGGTGTACTAAATTTGATCAAGTGCCCTCAGGTTAAGCACAGCAGAATTTGTGCCAAGGCTTAGTAAGCTGACGCTATCTCAGACTACTAAACAGGTGCACAAAATCTTCAGAAAGGCCTTATTTATCAATAAGGTAACGTAGATAACCTGTTAATTAAACGGGGGAACAACTATTGATGAATATCAAATTCCGCTGCATTTCCCGCATCGAAGGGGATTGTAAAAAAACCGTGTCACGCTAACAAAATCGCTTTATATTAATCTGGCACGGCCGATACCCTCTATAGAATCTACCGGTGCGGGGACAGTAATGAGCACTACGGCTCTCGAGCGTGAAAACCATGAACTCAAACGCACTCTGCGCTTGATGGTCAGTAAAGCTGAAGACAATGAAGTCATTCAGGCGGGATTTTTTGCGCTTGAACTCCAGCTATTAAGCTGTAAACGGCTGAAGACTCTTCTGGAAACGGTACTGATCGATATGCGTGCTCATTTTCGTATCTGCTCGGTTGATCTGTTACTGCTGGACCCTGAGCACAGCGCCCGCCAGTTACTGGAGCCAGAACTGCTGGCAGAACACACCAACAGTTTGCGCTTCCTGGATAACTCACAACTGCTTAACCGGCTGTTTCCCCGTAAACAGATGCTGGTTGGGCCACTCGAACAGAACCCGCAGATCTGCTCCGCCTTTCCTCATACCGCCAATCGTCAAGGCTCCAGCGTATTGCTGCCATTACTCCACGGCGAGTACCTGATTGGCGCACTGCATCTGCACAGTAAAGACCCTGAGCGTTACTGTCACAAATATCGCTATGATTACGTGACCCATACCGCCGCCATGGTTGCCCTGTGCATCGAGAACTGTATCAATCATGAAAACCTGCACCGGCTAAGCATGGTTGATATGCTGACTAAAGTGATGAACCGGCGCAGCTTTGATCAGGACATTCTGCGCGAGCTGTCACGCACCCGCCGGGAGGATAAGCCGCTAAGCTGCCTGTTCCTGGACCTCGACCACTTCAAGAAGGTCAACGATACCTTTGGCCACCTCAGCGGTGATCAGGTGTTGCGCACTCTGGGGCAATTGCTGAAAAGCTCGGTCCGCAAAACCGATCTGGTGGCCCGCTACGGTGGTGAAGAATTTGCAATTCTGCTGCCCGGCTGCGATGAAGCCGCCGCTGAGCATCTAGCAGAAGTACTACGCACCAAGGTGCAGGCACTGGTATTCCGCTCCGAAAACGGCCACCCTTTCCGCATGAGCACATCCATTGGCTGCTGCACCGGTTACCCCGCTGAACTGCTGGAGTGGAGCTTCCCGGATATCGCTAATGAGCTGATTCATGCAGCGGACACTGCAGTGTATAAAGCCAAGCATGGCGGCAGGAACATGGTTTGTGTGGAACCCTTTCCCGAGCAGCCTATATATGGTCAGGCTCAAGCCTGAACCATACACTTAGGCCTCAGGGTAAGCATATCAGGACTCGGTTTCGGCACTCAGTAGCTGTTGATAGAGGGTACTGTAGCGGGTGGACTGAGTTTCTCCGAACAATGGATCATCCGGGCGGGACAGCTCCAGCTCCAGCTCCTGCCAGTCTACCGTCGTTGCGATACCAAGCAGTGTTGGCATCAGGGTTTCATCTTCCAGTTTAAGGTGCTCACTTTGCTGCAGTACGAACTGCTCCAGCCGGTCAGTAAACTTATCCATCGGTATGACTGCATCGTGAAGGATACAGTCCAGTGCTTCGGCCAGCTCGGCACCAGATTTTAGCATTTCGTGATGCTGAGCCTCACAGCAGGCCATCACCTTATCCAGTACGGCATCGCGCCCGGCAAAGTGTACAAACAGCTTATTTTCCCAGGGGTGATGGTATTCATCGGCGTAGTTACGCATGTAATCAACGGCTTCATCCAGCAAGCCAAAGTTGGGATGTTCGCCATCACGCAGCTTGCTCACTTTCTGTTTCAGTATTCCCAGCAGGCGCCACATGTTGATGTGATCCTGCCGCAGTTGCTCAAGAATCGTCATCTCGATCCCTCACTTTTTATCGGCTATTTCTTAACTATAGACAGCCAGAGCGAAGAAAGTGAAGGTGTTCAGTACATCAAATTAAGTAGTTGAGCCAGCGAGCTGACTTTCAGGTCGGTCAGTTCAGGCCACTGAGGGGCACCATCAGGCGTAACATGCACCGTTGCCGTACCCGCCGCCCGGCCCACTTCCAGGTCAAACCTGAAATCCCCCACCATCACCGTCTGGTCTGCCGGACATTGCCAGCGATCAAGCAGCCGCTCAATACCATCCGGATCCGGCTTGGGCCGCGCTTCATCCCGGCCCAGCACCAGTTCAGGGTCAAAAAAGTGGGCTGCACCAATCGCCTGCAGTGACTGCAGCGCAATCTCCCGGCTATTACGGGTCAGAATACCCAGTTTCGCCCCACGGTTATGCAGATAGACCAGCAGATGCAGTACCCCTTCTGCCGGCTTTGCCAACCGGGCATAGTGCAGTTCCAGCTGATCCAGCTGCTGCATCATCTGCGCTCGCTCAGGCTGTGGCAGCGCAGCAATGGTCGCCAGAATATCGGCATCTGCAGCCATTCCCAATGCTTCACGCATATGGGCAAAATCATGAACAGGACAGGTCAGCGTGCCATCCATATCAAAAATCCAGCATGGGCGCTGCAGAAACTCTGGCGAATAAAGGACCAAGGGGCACTCCTCCGGTAAACAGGGAAAGGTCAGTCAGAATCAGCGGGGCTATTGCTGTCGGGAATTTCATCAATTAACCGCACCAGCTTTTGCTGTATATCCAGCAGCAGTTCGTGATCACTGTGCGGCTCATCCTCTGGGCGCAGGTGGGTTTCCAGCAGGCTCACCGCATCGCGGCTCTGCTCCAGAATCTGCAGCAGGTTACGCGAGCGTTTTTTGTTACTGTCAGTCAGCTGCCCCAGCCGCGAGGTGGTACGGCTGAGCTGAGTATCAAGCTCACTGATATGTTCGCTGACATCCAGCATGCCACTACTAAGCAGGTGACGCATATGTACCAGCTGCTGCTCCAGCCGGCTGACAGCATCCTGGAACCGGGCCAGAAACTGTTCAGACTCACGTTCCATGAAGATCGCCAGCAATTCATCAGGCAGCAGTGCCCGATTACGGCCATCGCCACGAATGGCGTAGTCGCCATACTGAGTACAGTAAGGTTTGTGAATTCCGGGGGGGATTTCCAGCCGCAGCATCGGCTTGCTGGCCAGATTTTCGACGTAGAGTTCGATCTCTACAGTGGGATAGCAATCGGTTGCTTTGTTTACCAGGGTAAGGCGGGCATTGTCATCGACCGCACAGCCGACCACCTGGCCACGCTGCACTCCGTCTACCGACGTAAGCTCGTCAACGCCGATCAGAATGGTGCCACCATGAATAGAATTAGCGAACGCCACCAGATCACGGCTTTTGATACCGCTGGCGTCACGTTTGAAATCAACTCGAGGCCCCTCTGCCATATTCAGCAACTGCTGAGTACGGCGGCTGAGGCCCCGATATTCACGCTGCATCAGTTCAGCCTGACGTCGTTATCAACGCTTAGTGGTAGCAAGCGTCGTCAAACGGGTCCAGCGGCTGTTCCAGCATCTGGTCGTTGTTGCTGTACATGATACGACCTTCAAAACGCAGGCCTTTGGTCGCAAACCAGCGATCCAGCTGTTCGACGCCTTCACCTACATCAGAGGTACGCATCCAGCTACGGACAACACCGTAAAAATACACACCGAACATGCCAGCAGCGGCACCCAGGAAGAAGTTAGAGGACAGTGCGAACAGCAATACAATAATACCGACCACCCAGATACGGCTGGCGCGGGCTTCATTGTAAGACGTCATCGCACCTTCATGGCGTTCAGCCATACGGACATAACGACGGTAGTTCTGTTGGATATCGAATTTATCGGCCAGGGAAAGATAGCGTTCCATGGAGCTTCCTTGTGATACAAATAGACAGCTAATTTAATGCTCCGGGGCAGCCACCTGCCCAGCGGAGCGCGTAATCAGGCCAGACTCTTGCTGACCACTTCAAAAACGTCTTTCGACAGTTCACCACTGTCGAGGATCTGTTGCAATGCCTGTTTCATCAGCGCTTGACGTGCCGCATCATACTTGCGCCAGCGCGTCAGTGGCGTCAACAGACGGGATGCAATCTGCGGGTTCAACTCATTCAGCCGAATCACCTGCTCCGCCAGGAACTGGTAACCGCTGCCATCAATGGCATGGAAGTTGACCGGGTTCTGACCACAGAAACCACCGAACAGTGAGCGTACCCGATTCGGGTTACGAATATCAAAGGCTTCGTGTTCCAGTAGCGCTTTCACCCGACTCAAAGCATCCGGTTGTGGACTGGCAGCCTGAACGGTCAGCCACTGATTGACTACCAGACTTTCGTTGTACCAGCGGGAATAGAACTGATCAAGTAATCCTTGCGCAGCCGTAGTGAACGAAGAGTGAACCACCATTACCAGTGCGGCCTGCTGATCGGTCATATTATCGGCCTGAGCAAACTGCTGCTCAGCCAGCGCCAGCGCGGCCGGGTCACCGGTAGCCAGCAGATAGTTCAGGGCCAGGTTTTTCAGGCTGCGCCTGGCAATAGCGTCAGCATCCGGGCTGTAGACTGCCTCACTACAGTTAGCAGCGTAGGCGCTCTGGAACTGATCTTTCAGCGCATGGGCCAGCGTTACACGGACAAACTGACGAACCTGGTGAATGGCATCCACATCTACCACTTCTGCCCGCTCCGCCAGATAGGCTTCAGCGGGGAGTGTCAGTGTTTTGGCTACCATGGCCGGGTCCAGCGTACGGTCAGCCAGCACCGTACCAAAGGCGGCGATCAGGTTCGGGTCCACCACCAGCTCACGACCCGCCTGGTGATCTTCCACCAGCGCTTCCATCAACCGGGTCGCCATGGTTTGCGCCGCATCCCAGCGGTTAAAGCCATCGCTGTCATGGGCAATCAGGAACACCAGCTGTTCGGTGGTGTAGGGGTAGTTAAGTTTAACCGGCGCTGAGAAGCCTCGCAGTAACGAAGGCACCGGGCGGCATGGCAGGTTTTCAAAGCGGAAACACTGCTCAGCGGCCATCAGATCCAGCACCTGAGTGCTCACACCGTCTGCCAGCGGCAGATCACTACCCGCTGCATCCAGCAAACCGATCGCCAGTGGAATATGGAACGGGGCTTTCTCTGCGGCATCCGGCGTGGCCGGACAGGACTGTTTCACCTGCAGCTCATAAGTGCCTGTAGCCTCGTCAAAGCTGTCAGTGATGTCCAGCACCGGGGTGCCGGCCTGGCTGTACCAGTTGCGGAACAGCGTCAGATCACGACCCGAGGCCGCTTCCATCGCGTTGACAAAATCATCCGTGGTCACCGCCTGTCCATCATGACGCTCGAAGTACAGATCCGAACCTTTACGGAACAGCGCTTCACCGAGCAGGGTGTGGATCATCCGCACCACTTCACAGCCTTTCTCGTAGATCGTCAGGGTGTAAAAGTTGGAGATCTCGATAAACGACGCTGGCCGAATTGGATGGGCCATCGGGCCGGCATCTTCAGCAAACTGAGCGGTACGCAGCAGTGTGGCGTCTTCCACCCGTTTAACCGTACGGGAGTTCATATCCGCCGAGAATTCGGCATCACGGAAGACCGTGAAGCCCTCTTTCAGGCTCAGCTGGAACCAGTCCCGACAGGTGACCCGGTTGCCGGACCAGTTATGGAAGTATTCATGGGCGACAACCGCCTCAACCCGCTGGAAACCGCCATCAGTGGTGGTTTCCGGGTGCGCCAGCACACAGGAGGTGTTGAAGATATTGAGGCCCTTGTTTTCCATGGCCCCCATATTGAAGAAATCTACCGCCACGATCATGTAGATATCCAGATCGTATTCGCGGCCATAGACCTGCTCATCCCAGCGCATAGCATTCTGCAACGAGGTCATGGCATAGGCCAGTTTGTTCAGGTCTTTGTTCTCGGCAAAGATCTGCAGGGTCACTACCCGGCCAGACATGGTGGTGAACTGATCTTCGGTATGCGCCAGATCACCGGCGACCAGGGCGAACAGATAGGCGGGCTTCTTGAACGGATCTTCCCAGACCACAAAGTGGCGACCATCGTCCAGCTCGCCCCGCTCCACCGGATTACCGTTGGACAGCAGCACCGGATACAACGCTTTGTCCGCCACCAGGGTGGTGCGGAACACGGCCATCACATCAGGCCGGTCCGGGTAAAAGGTGATACGGCGAAAACCTTCAGCTTCACACTGGGTACAGAACATGCCATCAGATTTATACAGGCCTTCCAGCGCAGTGTTGTTCTGCGGCTCGATGCGGGTCACGGTTTTCAGTTCAACCGTATCCGGCGCATCACGGATCAGCAGCCGCTCGTCATCGCGCTGGTAGTTCAGCACATCATTGCCATTGATCTGCAGGCTCTGCAGTTCAAGGCTGTTATGGCCATGCAGTTCCAGCGCCGGGTTCTGCTGCTGGCAGTCCGGGTTACGTTGCATTTTCAGCGTTGCGGTAACGATGGTCTGCGCTTCACCCAGCGCAAAATGCAGCTCG
>JAIBDV010000368.1 GCA_024686055.1 Neptuniibacter sp. | reverse complement strand
TTCAGTCTGCGCTGACAATGTCCTGGCGAGGACGTCGATGTTCGCGGTCAGCCAGATTGCTTTCGACGCTCATGATACTGGCCTTCAGGCGCTGGCGCTGGTCAGGGTCTTCAGGGGTTGTCACCGAGGGTATGTCTATCGTGGTTGAGGCAGCATTAGTAGCTTGTGGGGCAGATATATCATCAAGCTGAGTCTGTAGTCCATCCAGCATGGCCTGGAGCATAATACGCATCAACACTTCAGTCATCTTTTGCAGGTCGCCGCTGCCAGAGCTCAATGCCGGCAGAATTTCCTGAACTGCTTCGGGTGGCAGAGGTTTGCTCGGTAACTTGCGCAAAGCGTCCATCATGGGCTCGTCTTTGACGATCCGGGCTTCCAGTTCGGCTTGCTGACGTGGGGGCAACTCCCCGACAACGCCGACAATGGGTTCCAGTCCTTCCATTTCAAACATGCCGATACCGTGAATGGAGTCGGAGGTGATTGATTGGGATGAACTCAGGCGCTGTAAATGGTTCATGACCGTGTGGTCATCCAGGCTTTGTTCAACATTACTGAACTGGCGGGTGGTAGTGCGCAACTGGCTTTCGGCAAATTGCTGTTCACGTTTGAGGTAGTCCCGTGCATCGGGGGAGATGCGAACTTGCTCAGCGTTGTGGATTTTTTGCGTGGTGGTCTGTTGGTGATGCTGGCGATCTGCTTCCTGTGTCACCACAGGGTTATTGCCCGCATTTTGTTGTATCGATGCGCTGGTGGGGCGCGGCTGACCAATATCCATTTATTTGCCTCCCATCATGGTGAAAACTTAGTAAACTAAACGATCGTATTAATCGTTTGTTTGTCTTGTTTGTGACCAGTAGTATCGGCGTTTGAAAATTTTTCTGTAGGGAAAATTGTAGTAAAAAAAGGCTAAATCCGTATGATTTGCAGCAAAAATCATGGACTTAACATACTATGCTGAACTTTTCGCCAGCTAGTGAGCGTAACCAGGCAAAGATTGCTGAGCGGCTGATCCCACTGCTCAAAAAGAAAAGCATAGTCGATGTTCTGGAAATAGGTAGTGGCTCAGGTCAGCATGCTCTGTTTTTTGCAGCAGCGTTGCCTGAGCTTAACTGGCAATGCACGGAAATGCCTGAAAATTTGACGGCACTGAGGTTAAACCTGGCGGATATGGCGTTTAGCTTACCCTTGTCACTGGATGTTTCCAGCCACTGGCCTGATTGTCAGGTAGGGCTGCTGTATAGCGCGAATACGCTGCATATAATGGGTGTTTCTGCCGTTGATGCACTGATCCGTGGTGCCGGGAATGTGGTTGTTGAAGGCGGATTTCTGTGTGTCTATGGGCCTTTTCGTTACGCTGGTGACTTTACCAGTCAGAGTAATGCCGAATTTGATCTTTGGCTACGTCAGCGCGACCCGAAAAGCGGTATCCGTGATTTCGAAGACATTAACCGACTGGCCATTGAAGCGGGGTTTACCTTGATGGCTGATTATGCGATGCCTGCAAATAATCAATTATTGTTATGGCAAAAAGCCAAAACAGGAAATGCTGAATGAGTACGATTCGTTATCGAGCATTACGTAGTCAGGATGCTGTTGATATGAAGCAGCTATGGCTGGATGTCATTGCTTATGAGCCGGGTGTGATGCTGCTGACCTATGAAGAGCAACTGAAAGTGCCGGTAAAGCGCCTGGCGCATGATGTAAATGGCATGCTTGCTGACCCCAGTGCGCTGGTTATAGGGGCCTTTGCGGATAAGGAGCTGGTAGGTGTGGCGGCGGTGGAGCAGCAGTTGACTCTGCGTCAGAGTCATCGTGCTCGTCTGTGGGGGTTGTGTGTTGCCCGTGGGCATCGCCGCCAGGGCATTGCCCGACAACTGGTCAAGCTATTGATAACGCATGCCAGCACTCTGGAAGGGGTTGAACAGATGAACCTTGAGGTGCTGGAGTGCGCTGAGGCGGCGATTGCCCTGTTTACCGAGCTGGGCTTCCATTGCTTCTGCAAGGAGCCGCATGCGGTGCGTGACTCTGGTGTCTATCAGGATGAGTTGCGTATGCTCAAAGTACTGTTTACACCGGAAGAGGCTCCCCCTGCCGACCCCGTTGATCCGCCGGTTTCTGCTGGCTGAGGTCACTTTGGCCTGTCAAGTCTCTGGCAAGGTTGTTAATTACCTTTCTTGACCGACCATGCCGTCGGTCAATGTTTTCCAAAGCGTATCTGTTTACATTTACGTTTAGGATCCAGATTGAATTGCGTTTTTTGTATTGCATTCATCTCGTTGTTCATCCGCGTAAAAATCGAGCCGACCTTTATCCCATTATCTTTACGGGGTAATAGGGCCTGCCGCAATGAGTGTGGTGGGGGTTCGCCTTGGTAAATTAAGGATGTGTATGTTTGCTTTTCACCGATTTCCGGGTTGGCTGGATTGGTTTTTACGTCCTTCCTGCCTCGTGCTGGTCTTCAGTTGCCTTGTCGCAGCCGCCAGCCTTATTTTGATGCAGGTTGTGCTGGGTAATGGCCAGTTAAGGGCTGAGCGGGACTTGGCGCGGCAGAGTGAACTGGTAGTTGAAACGCTTAATCGCAGTGTTGAAAGCAGCTTTGCCCGGGTGGTAGAGGTGCTGGAGAAGTCCGGTGATAACCTGTTATTTGAAGGACTCAGGCCAGGGTATGAGCACTCGTTACGCCAGTTATTGGCCGACCGGGTGGAGCTGGTAAGCGGGCTTAATGAACTGGCTGTGTATGATCGCTATGGATTGTTGCTGGCGCGAACCGGAGGCCCGCTGACTGAGCTGGATGCATTGCCGGGTTGTGTAGCCAGGGCGTTAGCGCCGGTGTCTGATGGTTTGTATCTTGCCCGCCCCCAGCCTGGGCAGCTATTAGCTGACCAGGTCTCAGTGTTGCAATCACTTTATTATATCCCTTTCTGTATTGGTATCCGTGATCAGGCGGGTGAGCTACAGGGAGCTTTGGTCGCTGCGGTTGATACCGGTTACTTTGCTCGAGAGTTTGCCCCGATACAGAGCCTTAGCAATGCCCGGATAGAGCTTTTCAGCCCGACAGGTATTCCTTTGTTAAGCGCCGGCCCCTCCGAGTCGTTACACAGCGCCGCTTATGAAGAGTTATCACTGATAGCGGGTAACTGGCAGGCCCTTGATCATGGCAGCATACGTCAGGGTGATATTTTCTATAGTTATCGAAAAGCGGCGGGCTTACCGCTGGTGACGGTGGCGCGCCAGCCGGTTGAGGGGGCGCTACAGGAGTGGCAACGTGACGCAGATATGCTGCGCTCGCTGTTTATCCTGCTGACATTGCTGTCGTTGCTAGCGGGTCTGGTGATTGCTCGTGGCTTACGAAGCAAGGCGCGGATGGCGTCGGAGATCACGCTGCTGTCGACAGCGATGAGTACAACCGCAAATTCGATCTTTATTACAGACCATCGGGGTCGGATAAAGTGGGTGAACAAGGCCTTTGAAAAACTCACCGGCTGGGCTGAGCATGAAGTGCTGGGGCGTACGCC
>JAIBDV010000290.1 GCA_024686055.1 Neptuniibacter sp. | reverse complement strand
TGCTGTTCAGATTTAAAGGCAGCAAGATCTATGAGGAGCGCTGGTTTATCGACACCGAACAATGGAAAGCGGCTTTTTAGCCCCCGCCCCGACGGCATAGTCAGACACTCAAGTCTGATGGGCAGGCTCCATGCTGCTTGCCCTCAATCTCGACGCTGTGGAAGCTGTCCAGTGAGACACGCCGAACAAGTGCACATTATGCACCCTTCTCATTCCGTTATGTCATTGCTACCCGCCCCCCCAAGCCCCTACACTGCCAGGCCTGCCAAATAAGAACACCTGCCAGGGATTATCAGCATGACATTTATGGACGCTTTACTGTTTTTGCCTGTCGCTCAGCTGCTGGCACTGGGGCCAGGGCCTAATAACTTTATGGCCATGCGCAACGGTATTCAGTCTGGCCTGGCCACCGCTGTAATAGCGACAACGGGCCGGGTACTGGCCTTTGCTATTCTGATTACCATTACCGCCATTGGCCTGGGCACGATGCTGGCCTCATCGGTGCTGGCGTTCACCATATTGAAATGGGTGGGTGCCCTGTATCTGATCTACCTGGGCATCAAAACCTGGCGCGACCGCCAGTTCAGCGGCATTGATGATACCCAGAGCGATGCACTGCAACCTCGCAGCCAGCCCTCATTGCTGAAGCTGACCGTTCAGGAATTCCTGGTGGCGATCAGCAACCCTAAAGCCTTGCTGCTGTTTACGGCCGTATTTCCGCAGTTTATCAACCCGGCACTGCCCGCCACCGAGCAGTTTGTTGTTCTGGGTGGCATCTACCTGCTGACTGAATATATCGCTTCGACGGTGTATGCCCTGTTCGGCCTGAACATCACCCGTTTTATTAAAACCTCACGCGGTGCCCGCCGTCTTAACCGCGCCACCGGCGGATTGTTTGTGGGTGCCGGTGTGTTACTGGCCAGCAGCAGCCAGGGCTGAAATCAGCCCTGCCCCGCCAGTTTCTGGTGAATATTATTCTGCTTGTAGTTCAGCGTCGGATGCAGCTCGGTCAGCTCAAAACCGATGCTCATATAACGACGATCAAAGATGGGTTGCAGGCAGGTGGTAAAGGTTTCAAATACCTGATCCGCTGCGGCTTTTAACACCTCTGGCTCACGCCCTGCGCCCACTTTAGCCGTGAGGTGAACAAAGGTGTTCTCAGGGTCACCCTCAGCAATCCGATAATGCTCGCAACGCACAGCGCGGGTACGGATGCCACCGATGGGAAACACCCCGGTGGCGATGGCGGTTTCATTAAGCTGGCGAAACAGCTCCGGGATATCGAGATCGTTATCCAGGTTGGCGGAGTATTCCATAATAAAGTGCGGCATAGGATAGTCCTGTTAGCAAAGTGAAAAACCAAAAAAGCCGTGGGGCATCACCACGGCAAGGAGCAGAAACCTGTAAAGCGGTGTGGGGTGATCAAACCAGCACGTTGTAGCAACGTGCTGGTGACCTCATATAACCCAGGGCCAGAGCTTCCCGGTGGGGACACCGGTCCCACATGAGAACTTCCTCGTTCCCACGGTCCCCGTGGGAATGCATAGCTGGCCGGTAACCTCGGCCTGCGGGTTACCTCGCAGAGTGTGGAACCAGCCTTCTTCGCGAGCAAGCTCGCTCCTACAAAGCCACCACACCAGCGTAGGAGCCAGCTTGCTGGCGATCCCTTATAGCTCCTTAACGCCCCAGCACCGGCACATTATGCAGGTCGTGGGCGATACAGACGTTCTTCGTTTCCATGTAGAAGTCAAAGCTCCAGTCACCACCATCACGGCCAATACCGGACATTTTCACCCCACCGAACGGTGACGGCAGGTTGCGGTTGTTTTCGGAGTTCACCCACAGCATACCCGCCTGCACCTTGTTCGCCATGCGCATGGCGCGGCCGGTGTTGCTGGTCCAGATATAGCCTGCCAGGCCATAAGGCGTGTCGTTGGCGATGGCGATGGCGTCGGCTTCGGTGGCAAATTCGATGGCGGTCAGTACCGGGCCAAAGATCTCCTCGCGGGCGATTTTCATCTGGTTGTTCGCTTCGGTGAACAGGGTTGGTGCAACGTAGTTGCCCGTTCCCAGATCACTGCGCGCTTCACCGCCCACAGCAATGGTTGCGCCGTCTTCGCGGGCCGCCGTCATGTAGCTCAGCACTTTCTCATAGTGAGATGTATGCACCAGCGGGCCAACTTCGGTAGCCGGGTCCAGTGGATGGCCAACGCGGATATTAGCCACCCGTTCTTTCAGTGCTGCCAGGAATGTATCCTTAATGCCAGACTGGATCAGCAGGCGGCTGGAGCTGGTGCAGCGCTGGCCGTTGAGGCTGTAAATCATAAACACCACCGCATCCAGCGCACGGTCGAAGTCAGCATCATCAAACACGATCACCGGGTTTTTGCCGCCCAGCTCAAAATGTACCCGCTTCAGTGTGGGCGCGCCCTGCGCCTGGATCATCGAGCCGGTCCCAGTTTCACCAACAAAGGACACCGCTTTAATCGCCGGATGCTCAGTCAGGGCTTTACCCGCCACTTCACCAAAGCCATTCACCATATTCCACACGCCAGCAGGCAGGCCTGCTTCTGCGGCACACTCGGCCAGGATCGCCGCCGTCAGCGGGCTGAATTCAGCCGGTTTATGCACCACCGTACAACCGGACGCCAGCGCCGGGGCGATTTTCCAGGTGGACAGCATAAACGGCGTGTTCCAGGGGGTGATTACCGCCACCGGACCGATCGCATTGCGCACGGTGAAGTTGGTGTGCTGATCCTGATGCAGTGACAGACCATTACGCGCTTCCGGGGCTTTATCGGCAAAGAAGCGGAAGTTAGCGGCACCACGCACCGCCGCCTGGCGCATAAAGCGCAGCGGCTGGCCGCAATCGGTCGACTCCACCAGCGCGATCTCTTCAGCGCGGGCTTCGATGGCATCGGCCAGTTTATGGAGGATCTTTTTACGCTGCGCACCCGGCAAATCGGACCAGGCTTCAAATGCACTGTCAGCCGCATCGCAGGCCGCATTAACATCGGCCACCGTGCCTTTTACCACTTTGCCCAGTGAGCTGTTATCCACTGGCGTCAGGTTATCGAAGGTCTCGCCTTCGCTGCCCTGAGTCCACTCACCGTTGATGTAATGGCCCAGAGTGGTCTCTTTAAAACGCGCCAGATACTGCTGCGCTTTGTCGATATTGCTGTTCAGTTCGGTTGTCATGATTATGTTCTCATTCGATTGCCTGGTGTGACCTGGCGGATGTATTCGATCGACGATGCGACATAGCGTCAGAGCTTCCCGGTGAGGACACCGGTCCCACAAACAACAGGCCGCAGCTTCCTGTAGCAGCTCGCTCCGCGAGCGTCTGGTTCACAGCGAGGCCCGTGACGCCCGTGGAACGGGCTGCTACAACGTGCGTAAACCCTGCCCCGTGCTCATTCCCACAAACAGCAGGCCGCAGCCTCCTGTAGCAGCTCGCTCCGCGAGCGTCTGGTTCACAGCGCTACCGGTATCAGTACGTTTCGCCGTAAAATTCCTGCTCGGACACGATGCGGTTTTCCAGCGCGCCGACGCCTTCAATGGCACAAACCACAGTGTCGCCCGGCTGCATATCCTTGAGCCCTTTCGGCGTGCCGGTAGCGATCATGTCGCCAGGCTGCAGGGTCAGAGTGGCGCTGAGGTGTTCGATCAGAAACGGAATATCGAAGATCATGTCCGCCGTGGTACCTTCTTGCGTCAGCTCACCATTTACATGGGTGGTCAGCTTCAGGTTGCTGGTGTCTGGCAGGTCAGCCGCATCCACCATCCAGGGGCCGATCGGGCACAGAGAATCACGGCTTTTTACCCGCAGGTTGGGCCGGTAGTAGTTCTCCAGGTAATCACGAATCGCGAAGTCATTGCAGACGGTGTAACCGGCCACATAGTCCAGCGCGTCTTCGCGTTTGATGTTTTTACCGGCCTTGCCGATCACCGCCACCAGCTCGCACTCGTAGTGCATAAACTCGATATCATCCGGGCGGTAAGCATCCTGCTTATGACCGGTCAGCGTGTTGGCTCCTTTAAGGAACACCAGCGGCTCAGTCGGCGGCGCGAAGGCCAGTTCGGAGGCGTGATCAGCGTAGTTCAGGCCCAGCGCAAAAATGGTGCCCGGCTCTTTTACCGGACACAGCCAGCTGACTTCAGCTTCGTTCAGGCTGTCACCGGCCGCAGTATGCAGCGCGCCCTGTGCGTCGATGGTGATATCCAGTTCAGTGCCGTTATGTAATACCCGTGCCCGCTTCATACTGAGGCCTCCCCGATTCGATTATTCAGGGTCAGCTGCACACCTGCTGCGCCGACCAGTTCAGACTGCAGCTGATCACCCGGCTGCAATGTAATACGTTCACCCGGGAAGCCCACCGCAATCAGATCGCCGGGCTGCAGGGTCATAATGTGCGAGATGCTGTGGATCAGTTCGTTAATATCGCGCTGTAACTGACCGATGCTTTGCTCACTGACCAGGCTGCCATTGACGCGGGTGTTTACTACCAGCTCATTGGGCGCGGCAATATCCGCCACCGGCACCATCTGCGCGCTGATCGGTGCACTGTGATCCAGACACTTACCTTTGATATCCGGGCGGTAATAGCTCTGTTCCGGCAACGACAGATCATGCAGCAGGCGGAAACCGGCAACTGCTTCCAGCGCCTGCTCAGCGCTGACCCGGC
>JAIBDV010000079.1 GCA_024686055.1 Neptuniibacter sp. | reverse complement strand
CGGGCTGGGTGGTGTCAATGCCGCGCTGCCGGTCTGGCTGGGCGGTACGCTGGCGCTGGTCACCACAACGCTGCTGGGAGTCTGGGCTGGACGTCTGTTACTCACCCGCTTGCCGGTGGCGCTGATCAACCGGGTCGGCGGGGCGCTGTTCCTTGGCTTTGCTGGCTGGGTCGGCTGGCAGCTGTATCTGCTGCTGTCATTGTCCTGAATATGGTTGCTGTGATTACTATCAAACGTTATTAAGGAAGGCAGAGGATGCTGGGCGGTTTACTGATTATTCTGAGCTGTCAGTTGCTGGGTGAAGGGCTGGTGCTGGCGCTGGATATCCCGGTGCCGGGAGCGGTGGTGGGGATGCTGATTCTGCTGCTGGGGCTGATGTTCTATGGCGAGGTGATTCCCGGCTTGCGTGTGGCGGGAGAGGGCTTGCTGAAGTACCTGCCACTGATGCTGGTGCCTTCGGGCGTCGGGCTGATGGTGCATTTCGAACTGATTGCTCGTGACTGGCTGGCGATTACCCTGGCGCTGTTGCTCAGTACATTAGTGACATTTGTGGTCACCGCGCTGTTGATGGAGCGGCTGAAAAAACCTGAAGCTGCTGAGAAGGAAAGCCTGTGACTTCAACACAACTGACGCTGTGGCAGCAGCTGGCGGCTGCGCCGGTATTGTGGCTGGTGGTAACCATTGCGGTGTTTATGGCGGCCAGCTGGCTGAACCAGCGCTGTGGTCGTACACCGCTGTTGCACCCGGTGGTGGTGTCGCTGTCGGTGATTATTGTGCTGCTCAAACTGGTGAACGTGAGCTACGCGCAATATATGGAAGGCGCTGTGCTGCTTAAGTTCCTGATGGGCCCGGCCATTGTGGCGCTGGCGATTCCACTGTACGACAATCTGGCGCGGGTGCGTGACCTGCTGGTGCCGCTGCTGGTGGGCTGTATGGCCGGGGCATTGACGGCAGCGCTCAGTGCAGTGGGGGTTGCCTTGCTGATGGGCGCGGATATCACCACGGTGTTGTCACTGGCCCCCAAATCGGTGACCTCACCCATTGCGATTGAGGTCGCGGATAAGCTCGGTGGCTATGGTTCGCTGGCAGCGGGGCTGGTATTGATTACCGGTGCACTGGGCTGCCTGATGGCGCCTGCGCTGTTCCGCTGGCTGAAAATTGATGACCCGGCGGTACGTGGCTTTACCCTGGGCGTTAGTGCCCATGCGATGGGGACGGCCTTTGCGTTTGAGTATGGTGCAGTTGCGGGAGCCTTTAGTGGTCTGGCAATGGGTCTGACCGGTGCGTTTACCGCTTTTGTGCTACCTTACTTGATGATTTTATTGGGAATTACGGCTGGATAAGGTTGTTTATTTACGACGTTTGGACTTATTACGCATTTGCTAAATAACGACACGGGCGGTAAAGTGCGCGGCAAATTTGTACCGGACTGTGTGGACGAGCATGACCCCTTTAGAACGCTACCGTAAAGACCTTGAACGTGATGATTTCTCCTATGACCCGTCACAGGAGATGGCTGTTGAGAATCTGCAGCGTCTTTATGATGATCTGGTCGCCGCTACTGAGCGCAAGCCTGAGTCCAAAGGGCTGATGGGGCGTCTGACCGGGCGGTTTAAAAAGCCGGAGCCGGTTGAGCCAGAGCTGGGGTTGTATTTCTGGGGTGGGGTAGGCCGCGGTAAAACCTACCTGATGGATACCTTCTTCGACAGCCTGCCATTTGAACAGAAAACCCGGACTCACTTTCACCGCTTTATGCAGCGTGTTCATAAAGAGCTGAAACTGCTCGACGGTACGCCGAACCCGCTGGTTGAGATCGGTAAGAAATTTGCCCAGGAAAGCCGGGTGATCTGTTTTGATGAGTTTTTTGTCTCCGATATCACCGATGCGATGATTCTGGCCGGTCTGCTGGAACAGCTGTTTGCCAACGGCGTGTCGCTGGTGGCAACGTCTAATATCGTGCCGGATGGTCTGTATAAGGATGGTTTGCAGCGTGCCCGGTTCCTGCCCGCCATTGCTCTGCTGAACAAGTACACCAAAGTGCTCAACGTTGATGGTGGTGTGGATTACCGCCTGCGGGCACTGGAGCAGGCTGAGCTGTATCACTGGCCGCTGGATGCTTCGGCCGATGAGAGCCTCAATGCCAGCTTTGAAAGCCTGGCACCGGATCTGGACGAGGTGGTCGAGGCTGAGCAGGTTGAGGTCAATGGTCGTGAAATCACCAGCCGCCGTTGTTGCGAAGATGTGGTCTGGTTTGATTTCTCTCAGCTGTGCGAAGGTCCACGCTCGCAGAATGATTACATTGAGCTGGCTAAACTTTACCACGCGGTGCTGGTGTCCGGCGTACCGCAGCTGGGTCGTCATAACGATGACGCCGCCCGTCGCTTTATCAATATGGTCGATGAGTTCTATGACAGTGGCGTCAAGCTGATTCTGTCAGCTGAACAGCCAATCCACCAGATTTATACTGAAGGGCGGTTGTCGTTCGAAATCGAGCGTACTCAGTCCCGCTTGCTGGAAATGCAGTCCCACGAATACCTGGCCCGTGAGCATAGAGCTGGTTCTGTAGATGTAGCTGATTGAAAAAGTGTGCATAAAAGCTCGCCATTTTTATATCTGTCGAGTACAATGCGCGCCCTCAACCGGTCGAGATTGTCCGGTTGAGATTTGTTGATCGTTATCTTGCGCAGTTTTGACTGTAACGGGTAACCAATAATTATAAGTCAGATCGGTTCGTAACTTTTTAATTAAAAGGCGAGTGAGATCTGAGGAATTAATAGGTAAACCGATGAAAACATTTACGGCTAAACCGGCCGAAGTAAAACGCGACTGGTTCGTTGTCGACGCTGAGGGTAAAACCCTGGGCCGTCTGGCTACTGAAATTGCTCGTCGTCTGCGTGGTAAGCATAAAGCTGAGTACACGCCGCACGTTGATACTGGTGACTACATTGTTATCATCAACGCTGAAAAAGTTGCCGTAACCGGTAAGAAGCGTACTGATAAAATCTACTACCGTCACTCGGGTTACATTGGTGGTCTGAAAGAAACTTCTTTCGATAAAATGATCGCAACTTTCCCGGAGCGCGTAATCGAGATCGCGGTTAAAGGCATGCTGCCTAAAGGACCGCTGGGTCGCGCTATGCACTCCAAGCTGAAAGTGTACGCTGGTGCTGAACATCCGCACGCTGCACAGCAGCCTAAAGAACTGAACATCTAAGGGGAAGCTGGATCATGACTACTACTCAGTACTACGGCACTGGCCGTCGTAAAACCTCTACCGCTCGCGTATTCCTGCGTGCAGGTACTGGTGCTATCTCTGTTAATGGCCGTGCGCTGGATGAATTCTTCGGTCGCGAAACTGCTCGCATGATCGTTCGTCAGCCACTGGAATTGACCGGTAACCTGGAAAAATTCGACGTATACATCACCGTTAAAGGCGGCGGCGGTACGGGTCAGGCGGGTGCTATCCGTCACGGTATCACCCGTGCACTGATGGAATACGACGAAACTCTGCGTCCAGAACTGCGTAAAGCGGGTTACGTTACACGTGACTCCCGTGAAGTTGAGCGTAAGAAAGTCGGCCTGCGTAAAGCACGTAAGCGTCCACAGTTCTCCAAGCGTTAATTTCAACGCTGCGCGAAAAAAAACGCCTGCAACCCTCGTGGTTCAGGCGTTTTTTTGTGCGCTGCGTCAAGTCAATACTTTGGCCTAAAGACGGGGTTTCCAGCGTTAATCCGCCTTGTATCCCAAGGGTATTTTATTTACTATTTGGGCCATTTTAAAACTCCATGAATCCGTGGTTTTATTACTTAACAGCCAGCCAGAATCTACGGTTAAAAGTAGAAATGGGGACGCTGATTGAGGGGAGATGATAATGAGCAATGATGGCGTGAATAAGGGACGGCGACGTCTCCTGGTCGGTGCCACTTCCGCAGTGGGTGCGGTAGGTGCCGTAGGAGCAGCTGTTCCATTCGTAGCTTCCTGGAACCCCAGTGCCAAAGCGAAAGCTGCAGGTGCACCGGTAAAAGTTGACATCAGTAAACTTGAGCCGGGCCAGCAGATGATCGTTGGATGGCGTGGTAAGCCTGTGTGGATCGTCCGTCGTGACCAGTCAGCACTGGATAACCTGGCGAAAATTAACGATCGCATGGCTGACCCGCTGTCCGAAGTGCCTCAGCAGCCTGCGTATGTTCCGCATACGCCAGCTCGAGCTCTGCGTGAAGATGTGGCCATTATGGTTGGTATCTGTACTCACCTTGGTTGTTCGCCTACCTACCGTCCAGAGATCGCTCCGGATGATCTGGGTGCTGAGTGGGTTGGTGGTTTCTACTGCCCATGTCACGGTTCCCGTTTCGACCTGTCTGGTCGTGTTTACTCCGGTGTACCGGCTCCAACCAATCTGGTAATTCCGCCGCATAACTACGTTAGCGATAACGTTGTTGTCGTGGGTGTTGATCAGGAGAAAGGATAATGGCTGGCTATCGTAACAAAGGAAATCCAGGTCTGATGGGCTGGATTGATGATCGCTTCCCTGCCACGGCGATGTGGGAAGATCACCTGTCGAAATACTACGCACCAAAGAACTTTAACTTCTGGTACTTCTTTGGCTCGCTGGCAATGCTGGTTCTGGTTAACCAGATCCTGACCGGTGTCTGGCTGACCATGAACTACAACCCATCCGCTGAAGGTGCGTTCGACTCTATCGAATACATCATGCGTGATGTGGATTACGGCTGGTTGCTGCGTTATATGCACTCCACCGGTGCATCGGCCTTCTTCGCTGTTGTTTACCTGCATATGTTCCGCGGCATGCTGTACGGTTCTTACCGTAAGCCTCGTGAGCTGGTGTGGCTGTTCGGTATGACAATCTACCTGGCGCTGATGGCTGAAGCTTTCATGGGCTACCTGCTGCCATGGGGCCAGATGTCTTACTGGGGTGCTCAGGTAATTGTATCTCTGTTCTCTGCGGTACCGGTGATTGGTGAAGATCTGTCCCTGTGGATTCGTGGTGACTATCTGATATCCGGCGTTACGCTGAACCGTTTCTTCTCTCTGCACGTTGTTGCACTGCCAATCGTGCTGCTGGCACTGGTTGTTCTGCACATTATTGCACTGCACGAAGTGGGTTCTAACAACCCTGACGGTATCGAAATCAAAGAAAACAAAGACGAAAATGGCGTACCTGTTGATGGTATCCCGTTCCACCCTTACTACTCCGTTAAGGATATCGTGGGTGTGGTTGTCTTCCTGTTTGTCTTCTGTCTGATCATCTTCTTCTTCCCTGAAGGTGGTGGCTACTTTATTGAAGCGCCTAACTTTGAGCCTGCTAACCCGTTGAAGACTCCGCCGCACATTGCGCCGGTATGGTAATTCACGCCGTTCTACGCCATGCTGCGTGCGATTCCGCCTATCGCGGGCTCTCAGTTCCCTGGTGTAGTGGTCATGGGTGGTGCGATCGCAATCCTGTTTGTTCTGCCATGGCTGGATCGTAGCCCGGTTAAATCCATGCGTTACAAAGGTATGTGGAGCAAGATCTGGCTGGTTATCTTTGCAATTTCCTTCGTAATCCTGGGTTACCTGGGTGTAGTTTCCTCTACTCCAACACGTACCCTGATGGCGCAGATCTGTACAGCACTGTACTTCGCATTCTTCTTTTTGATGCCGATCTACACCAAGATGGAAAGCACTAAACCGGTTCCAGAGCGGGTTACAGGCTAAGGGGTTCAGGATAATGAAAAAGTTTGTTATTGCATGTGTAATGGCGGTGCTGCCGATGACGGCGGGTGCTGCTGGTGGCGGTGTGCCGCTGGATCACATTGAGGTCGACGCTACAAACCATGCGTCTTTGCAGCGCGGTATGAAAACCTTTGTGAACAACTGTATGGGTTGTCACTCTGCTAAGTATCAGCGTTATGAGCGTGCTGCCCAGGATATGGGTATGCCAAATGAGCTGGTGGAAGAGAACCTGATTCTGGGTAATCAGAAAATCGGTGAGCAGATGACGATTGCGATGAGCGCAAAAGACGCTGCCAGCTGGTTTGGTGCGCCGCCACCTGATCTGACCCTGGAAGCGCGTCTGCGTGGTCCTGACTGGATCTACACTTACCTGCGTAGCTTCTACCAGGATGCTGAGCGTCCCTGGGGTGTGAACAACGTAGTATTCAAGGACGTAGGTATGCCTAACGTTCTGGAATACATGCAGGGTATTCAGGTAAATAACTGTACGCCGGAAGAGCTGGCGCATGGTGGTCATGAAACAATCGATCCGTTGACTAATAAGAAGATGGGCCAGTGCCTGACTGTTATTAAAGATTCGGGTCAGCTGTCTCCAGAAGACTTCGACAAAGCGATCTACGACCTGGTTAACTTCATGGCGTATATCGGTGAGCCGACCAAGCTGGAGTCGCATCGTATTGGTACGAACGTGCTGATCTTCCTGTTTATCTTCTTCTTCTTTGCCTTCGCGCTGAAGAAAGAGTACTGGAAAGACGTTCACTAACAGTACTGTGGTACACTAGTCGCCACAAAACTGAAATACGCGGCCCGTGAGGGTCGCGTATATTTTTATTTTTTCACGTTATAAAACGGGGAGTGTTCGATGGGCGTAGTGGCCAAACGGTCTTCCATGACCTTTTATTCTGATGGTGAAGATCATTACAGCCACCGTGTACGTATCGTACTGGCGGAAAAGGGTGTAGCCGTTGAGATCATCGACTGCAAAGAGGGTGAGTTGCCGGAAGATCTGGCAGCGCTGAACCCTTATAACAATCTGCCGACACTGCTCGATCGGGAGCTGGCGCTCTTCGAGTCCAAGGTGATGATGGAATACCTGGACGAGCGATTCCCGCATCCGCCGCTGTTGCCGGTTTATCCGGTGGCGCGTGCTGAAAGCCGTCAGTTGATTTACCGGATTGAGCGTGACTGGTGCAAGCTGGTAGATACCCTGTCTGAAGCGAAGCTGGGCAAGGTTGATGTCAGTGAAGTAGAGCGTTGCCGTAAAGAACTGCGTGACAGCCTGGTGGCTGTATCACCAATCTTCGATGAGAAGCCGTTCTTTATGAGTGATGAGTTTACGCTGGTGGATTGCTGTCTGGCACCTATCTTGTGGCGTTTGCCTGCACTGGGTGTTGAGCTGCCAGAAGATCAGTGCAAGCCGCTGATGAACTATATGGAGCAGCTGTTTGATCGTGAAGCATTCCAGGGCAGCTTGTCCGATGCAGAGCGTGAGATGCGCGACTGATCTATAGCGTTGTAATGATTATCAGAAAGGGATGGCGTATAGCTCATCCCTTTTTTATTGGTTGGAGAAACTGAATGACTCCGAGTCGACCTTATATCCTGCAGGCGCTCTATGAATGGCTTCTGGATAATGATTCCACCCCGTACCTGCTGGTGGATGCGACAATTAATCAGGTAACTGTGCCGCTGCAGTTTGTGAAAGATGGCCGTATTGTGCTGAATATTTCACCCTCTGCGGTGCGTGGCCTGCATATTGATAACGATGCGCTGAGTTTTAATGCGCGGTTCTCTGGGCACTCGATGGATGTGTATGTGCCGATCGGTGCTGTGCAGGCTATCTACTCCAGTGAGAATGGTGAAGGCATGGGCTTTGGTATGGAGCCTGGCGCTGAGGCTTATGAGTCGCTGATGGCTGTTGAGTCTATGGTTGAGGTGGTACCAGAAGATATGACGGCTGAGCAGGTTGATGAGATGGTTGAGGATGCGCCAGAAAGGCCTGCTCGTCCATCGGGCCGGCCAGCGCTTAAGGTTGTTAAATAACGCTGCTGATTGAGTTACTGGGGGGAGGTGCTTCCCCCTCAGTGTCTGTTTAGATGTATTCGAATACTTTGATTATTTTCTGTACGCCATTGATTGAGCGAACGATATTTACTGCTGTATCCGCCTCTGCCTGGGAAACCAGGCCCATCAGATAGACAATGCCATTCTCGGTGACAACCTTGACTCGGCTGCCATCAACATTCTCGTTAGCCAGTAGCAGTGTTTTAACTTTGGTGGTGACCCATGTGTCATTGGAGCGCGCTAGTGGTGCTGAATTACCGGAGATAACCAGTTCGTTGTGAACGCGTTTAACGTTCTGGATATGGCTGACGATCGCTTCGGTTTCTGAGCGTGCCTGGTCGTGTGGGACCTGGCCGGTCAGCAGTACCGTGCCGTTAAAGCTGACAACGCTGATATTGCCGTTCTGTACAGCAGGGGATGCTTTTGCCAGGTTGACGATGGCTTTGGTTTCAATGAGTTCGTCGTCGATGTAGGCGCCCGTCGTGCGGCTGCCAAGGTCTTGCTGGATCGGGTCTTTGCGACTGGCGTCGATAACGCTGGCGCAGCCTCCCAGTAACAGGCTGGCAATCAGTGGCAGTAGCAGTTGTTTTTTCATCAGTATTCACTTCCGAACAGTTGATGGTCGATCAGATCGCATAGCGTATGCAGTAGCATCAGGTGGCTGTGGTGAACCAGTACGGCATCCTCAGCGGGTACGCATATTTCAACCTCGTCCGGGCCGAGCAGGCTTGGAATGTCGCCGCCGTTACCGCCGGTTAAGGCTATTACTAGCATTTCACGGTCGTGCGCAGCCTGAATGGCCTGAATCAGGCTGGCGTTGCGGCCGTGGGTGGTCAGGATCAGCAGGCTGTCGCCTGGCTGGCCTAGCGCGCGAATCTGTTTGGCGTAGATGTCGGCAAAGTTGCTGTCTTCACAGATGCCCGTTGCGACGGCGGCGTCTGTGCTCAGCGAAATTGCGGGCAAGCCAGGGCGTTCGTTACGAAAACGGTTCAGCAGTAGTGCTGAAAAGTGCTGTGCCAGTCCGGCAGAGCCGCCGTTGCCGCAACAGAGGATCTTGCTTTCACTCATCAGCGTCTGCAGCAGTAATTCGCTGGCGTGGGCGATCAGTGGGGTGTATTGCTCAATGGTTACCGCATTGACTTCCATTGAGGTATTGAAATGATTGATTATTCGCTCTTCTAGCTCCATCTGCTCAGCTCAGTCAGATCCTAAAAGCGTCTTTATACCATAGTGGCTCGTCGGCTGCTGCTTTTCCTTCAAAGGCGATCACATCGAAGCGGCAAAAGGGTTCTCTGGGGAGCTGTTGCAGATAGTACTGGGCGGTGCGAATCAGTTTTCGTTGCTTGCGAAAGTCGACCGATTCAGCCGCGCCGCCAAACTGCTGCCACTGGCGTTTGCGGACTTCGATAAACACCAGTTCGTTACCGTCGCGCATGATCAGGTCGATCTCGCCGCAGCGGCAGCGGAAGTTGCGGCTGATCAGTGTCAGGCCTTTATTTTGCAGGAAGCGTTCGGCTTGCGCTTCGGCGTCCTTGCCTATCTGTTGTCTGTCCATGACATACCTGTTCGGGTTAGCGGGTGGCCTGTTCGCTGGGCTGGGCTGGGCGTGCCAGCATTCGGGGTACGCCCTGATCAAAGATAGCCCAGTCCAGGGTGCGCTTTACCCGTCCGGCGTCCGCAACGGAAAGTTGCCCTGTTTCGCCGTCGATGCTGGATTGTGGCAGGGCAGCCAGTTGCAGCAGATAAGGGTGTAGCTGGAAGGCATCCAGTCCCAGGGCGTAGAGGCGGCCGAAACGGCTGTCGACATCTTTGCGCTGCTGGCTCAGGCTGCGTTTATTGGCAGAGGGGGCGGCGAGTGTCCAGGGGCTATCGATAAAGCGGATGCCTGTGAGGTCCTGGTCAGTCATGGCGTTTGGCTGGCCGCCATACACGTGGGAGGTGGCGTATACCGGCAGGTCGTTAGCGTAATGGAATGACAGGGTCGGGTTTATCTGGCGGGCGTCGTTAGGCAGTGCG
>JAIBDV010000200.1 GCA_024686055.1 Neptuniibacter sp. | reverse complement strand
AGCTGAACGCCTGGAAGCCAGTACGAATAGGGTCGCCACCGGACACCGCGGCTGCCGCAAACGACGCCAGCCCTACGGGGGGGGTTACATCCGCCATAATGCCGAAATAGAACACAAACAGATGTACAGCGATCAGCGGCACGATCAGCCCGGACTCCTGACCCAGGGTGATCACCACTGGCGCCAGCAGCGACGACACCACGATATAGTTCGCGGTGGTCGGCAGGCCCATGCCCAGAATCAGACTCAGTACGGCAGTCAGCATCAGCATCAGCAGCAGATTGCCCATCGACAGCAGCTCGACCAGATCAGCCAGCACCGAACCGACTCCGGTCTGGGACACTGCACCGACGATAATCCCCGCTGTTGCAGTCGCAATACCGATACCGATCATATTACGGGCACCGGTAATCAGGCCGTCGATCAGCTCGTTAAAGCCCTGACGCAAGCGCTCACCCAGATCAGACTCACCACGGAAAAACGCCATCAGCGGCCGCTGGGTCAGCAGAATCACGATCATCAGTACGGTCGCCCAGAATGCCGACAGGCCTGGCGATAACCGTTCAACCATCAGACACCACACCAGCACCACAACGGGCAGCAGAAAATGCAGGCCAGAACGCACCGTCGGGCCGACTTCCGGCAGCTGTAACATCGGCGCATCCGGGTCATCCAGTTTCAGATCTGGCACCGAGGCTGCGAAACGAATCAGGAACAGATAGGCCACAGCAAGCAGTACAGCAATCACTATTGATGCTGCCTCACCGAACATCGGCTTGATCCAGCCAATGCCGTAGTACACCGCAATACCCATCCCGGCAGTCAGCAGGAAACCGGTCAGCATACCGAACAGGCGCAGATGCCAGGGCTTGATTGCATCACGGCGCGGCAGGCCCTGCATATCCTGTTTCAGGGCTTCAAGATGCACGATATACACCAGCGCAATGTAGGAAATCAGCGCAGGCAGGAAGGCATGGGTAATCACCTGGAAATAGGAGATACCCACATATTCCACCATCAGGAACGCAGCGGCGCCCATGACTGGCGGCATAATCTGACCATTCACCGATGAAGCCACTTCTACAGCACCGGCTTTTTCAGAGCTGAAACCAACCCGCTTCATCATCGGAATGGTGAAGGTACCGGTGGTTACCACGTTGGCAATTGACGAGCCGGAGATCAGCCCGGTCAGGCCAGACGACACCACCGCCGCTTTGGCCGGACCGCCACGCATATGACCCAGCAGCGAGAACGCCACCTGGATAAAGTAGTTACCGGCACCGGCCTTATCCAGCAACGCACCGAACAGTACAAACAGGAATACAAACCCGGTAGACACCCCCAGCGCAATACCAAACACCCCTTCGGTGGTCAGCCACTGGTGGTTCATCAGCTCTTCAATCGACACCCCTTTATGGGCGATGATCTCGGGCATGTACGGGCCGCCCAGGCTATATACCAGGAACACCAGCGCCACAATCATCAGCGGTGGCCCCAGGGTACGACGGGCGGCTTCCAGCAGCAGCACAATACCGATGCCGGACACAATCAGATCCTGAGTAATTGGCAAGCCCGGCCGGCGGGCCAGATCCTCATAGAACAGGAATATATAACAGGCACTGAAGGCCGCCAGCAACGACAGCGCAATATCCTGCAAGGGAATATGGTGACGCGGTGAGTGAGTCAGCGCCGGGTAGGCTGTAAACGCCAGAAACACCGCAAAGCCCAGATGAAGGGAGCGGGTTTCAGTGTCATTAAAAATACCGAAGCTACCAATCAGCGGCCAGTCATAAAACGGCAGCGGAGACGCGATCCAGAGCTGAAACAGCGACCAGATCAGAGCAGCTCCCAGTAATACTTTTCCTTGCCAGCCATCCGGGATGCGAGCGCCGGTATCACTGGCAGCAACCATCTCCTGCAGTTCATGCTCGTCGATGGTCGCTTGCGTGGCTTGAGGTTGGGTCATATCGACTCCGATTAAAAATTATCGGCCAGGGTATCTATCGACTGTGCATCAGCCCTGATGCGTACTCGAAAGACCCCTTACGGATTCAACATTACGCGTTGCACAGGCATACAGCGGTATAAAAACAGGAAGAGGGGCCAAGCCCCTCCCCTTTTAACTGATGGTCAGCGGTATCCCTTCCCCGGGATACCCGGGCTGACCCGTTACAACGATGTTAAGCGGATTACATCCAGCCTTTTTCTTTGTAGTAACGTACAGCGCCGTCATGCAGCGGTGCAGACAGACCATTTTTGATCATGTCCTGTGGCTTCAGGTTATTGAATGCCGGGTGCAGTCGTTTGAAACGATCAAAGTTGTCGAACACCGCTTTCACCACCTGGTAAACGGTTTCGTTATCAACGTTAGCAGACGTCACCATGGTCGCAGCATTACCAAAGGTCGTAGTATCGCTGTCAGTGCCACGGTACATGCCACCCGGGATTGTTGCAGGGGCATAGAAGTCGTTACCGTTCACCAGCTTATCAATCGCAGGGCCAGTTACCGGGATCAGTTTGGAGTCACAGGAGGTCGTCGCTTCCTTGATCGCACCGGATGGGTGGCCAACGGAGTACAGCATCACGTCCAGCTTGTTATCACACAGTGCCTGCGCCTGCTCAGCAGCTTTCAGCTCAGCAGCCAGTTTGAAGGTGCCCTTATCCCAGCCCATTTCGGCCATGATCAGTTCCATGGTGCCACGGGTACCGGAACCAGGGTTGTTCAGGTTGACACGCTTGCCTGCCAGATCGGCAAATGTTTCAACACCGGAGTCAGCACGCGCGATAACCGTGAACGGCTCTGGGTGCACGGAGAACAGTGCCCGCAGATCTTTAAAAGGACCTTTTGCTTTGAAGGAGTCGTGCTTCTCACCTTTGCCCGCGTAGTACTGCCAGTCAGACTGGGTCATACCCATATCCTGCTGGCCTTCACGGATGGCGTTGATGTTAGCAACAGAACCGCCAGTAGAGGGAGCCGTACACTTGATGTTGTGATCTTTGCTGCCACGGTTAACCAGACGACAGATAGACTGGCCAACAACGTAGTAAACACCGGTCTGACCGCCGGTACCGATGGTCACATAGTTCTGAGCTGCCATGGTGGTGGTAGCACCCAGGGATGCTGCCAGGCCGACAGCAGAAGAGAGCAGCGTAGTCGCCAGTTTATTCTTCAGAGACATGGTAATCCTTTTTATCATTATTCACCGCAAAACAGCGGGTGAGTCTTGGGTTTGCCGCTATTCACACGTATTACAGTGATAACCGCGCCAGTCACACGCCCCATGTTTGAGCGATAGACCGATCAAGAATACGATGATAGACCATGGTCGATAACCGTCTGCCATGCCAATAACACCTCCTATCGTGCCAACCATAATATGAATTGCTTATTCCCACCCCCCTGGCGATAGAGTAAATAGCAGACAGCCGCTACCATAAACAGCGTTCATCATTATGAGTCCTGAAGTGCCATGTCCATCCGTCAGCGCCTGATCCAGTACCAACGTTACAAACCGCTTGGCGTACGCCTGCTGGCTGCCATCCTGCTGTGCAGTTCACTGATGACACTGATCGCCACTGGCATTCAGCTTTACCTGGATTACCAATATGAACGCTCCGCCATTGACGAGCGCATCAGTCAGGTTGAAGCCAGCTCACTGGCCAGTCTGAGCAACAGCCTGTGGGAGATCAGCCCGGAACAGATCCAGGTCCAGCTTAATGGCCTGCACCAGTTGCCGGATGTGGAATACCTGGAGATCACCACGCCGTTCGGCGAGCTGTTTGCCGCCGGCGTACCGCCAGCCCCCGGCAAAGCACTAACGCGTCACTACCCGCTGGAACACCACACCCCTGAGGGACAACTATTTTCGCTGGGCACGTTAAAACTGATGATCAGCCTGGAGGGGATCTATCAACGGCTGGCGGATAAGGTCCTGGTGATCCTCAGCACCCAGGGGGTGAAAACCTTTCTGGTATCAATTTTCATTCTGACCATCTTCCACCGGCTGGTGACTCAGCACCTGGGTACCATGGCGGACTACGCCCGTAATCTGACGCTGGAGAGGCTGGATACGCCGCTCATCCTGGCCAGACGCAAGCCTCACCGCCAGGATGAGCTGAGCCAGGTGGTGTATTCAATTAACAGTATGCGGGAGTCGTTACTGGACGATATCGCCCTGCGTGAGCAGGCCGAGCAGCAACTGGCGCTTCTGAATGCCGAGCTGGAACAGCGCGTTGAACAGCGCACAGCAGAACTGGCACAGACGAATCAGGAGTTACAGACCACCCTGGATGAGTTACGTCAGACCCAGCAGCAGCTGGTCGAATCGGAGAAGCTCGCCGCCCTCGGCGGACTGGTGGCGGGCGTTGCTCACGAGATCAACACCCCGATCGGCATCGGCTTTACCGCCGCGTCCTGGCTACACGACAACGCTCGTCAGGCACAGGAGAAAGGCCCAACATCCGCTCAGGAAAGCGCCCTGATTGACACCGCACTGGAAAGCAGCGAACTGATCAGCAAAAACCTGGAGCGCGCTGCCCAGCTGGTCAGCGCCTTTAAACAGGTATCCGTAGACCAGTCCAGCGAACAGCGCCGCCGCTTTGCCCTGGCGGAGTATCTGGAAGAGATACTGCTCTCACTACAGCCGCGCCTCAAGCAGACGAACCCGACCATCCAACTGGAATGCTGCAAGGGTCTGATACTGGATAGTTATCCGGGGGCCTATTATCAGATTATCACCAACCTGATTATCAATTCGCTGATTCACGGCTTTGATAACCGCCCCGGCGGCAGTATTTATATCCGCGTCAGCCAGCAGGCAGAACAACTGATAATTGACTACAAAGATGATGGAGCCGGGTTACCGGAAGGCTGGCAGCACAAAGTATTTGAGCCCTTTATGACCACCCGGCGTAACGAAGGCTGCACCGGGCTGGGCATGCATATCAGCTACAACCTGGTCAGCCAGCTGCTGCGCGGCCATATCCGCGCCATGCCGGTGACAAGCGGGGTTTATTTCAGGATAGAAGTACCGCTAATCGCCTGAGGCAACAAGCCAGCTTCACGGAAGTAACGTTCAGCGCCGGGGTGTAGCGGTGCCGGAAACGGTCCCTGCACCATTTGCTGTGGCTGCAATGTCGAAAATGCCGGGTGCATGGCACGAAACTGCTCAAATTGCTCAAACAGTGATTTCACCATGGCGTAAGCGACCTCATCCGGCAGGTTAGCATTAGCAAAAAACGTCGCATTCACCCCGACCGTCGGTACATCCTGGCGATTTTCCGGGTACAGGCCCGCCCGGATCATCATCGGTACATAATGCGGATTGCCGACCGTCAGCGCAGCAGCGGATGAATCATCCATCGCAACCAGCTGGCCACCACAATCACGGGACGCTTCTTTGGTTGCCCCACTGGGATGACCCACGGTATAAATCATCACATCAATTTTACCCTCACACAGGGCCGTGGCCTGCTCGGCAGCCCCCAGCGACAACGCCACCGCAAAATCCTGCAGCGCCCAGCCATGGCCACGCATCAGTGCGTTCATAGTCGAACGCTGGCTGGTGCCCGGCTTACCGATGCTGATTCGTTTATGGCGAATATCACTGAACTGACGAATACCCGCCTCAGGCCGGGCCAGCACCGTAAGGTATTCGGGAAACAGTTTGATCAGAGTGCGCAGTCCTTTGGCCGGGCCGTCATCAGCAAAACGACCACTGCCCGTCCATGCCTGATAGAGCCAGCCAGACTCCGCAATCCCCAGATCCAGCTCACCACTACGCACCCGGCCAATGTTCGCTACCGAGCCACGGGTCGACTGCACCGCACAACGAATGCCGTGCTGCTTACGCGCCTGATTCACCAGTCGGCAAATTGCCCCACCTGTCGGGTAATAGACACCGGTGACACCGCCGGTACCCAGCGAGACCAGCTGACTTCGCGCATGACTCAAAGGGCTGTTAATCAGTAACCCAACGATCAGAGACAGCACAATACAGGGTATTTTTTTCAATTTTTCACTGTTTTCACGAACCAAACGAAAAGTTGACACGACATTCACATGTTTTGTTTCGTGAAAAAGAAACGCACGGTTTTCCCCGCAGCATGTTTTCATTGAATGTTTT
>JAIBDV010000070.1 GCA_024686055.1 Neptuniibacter sp. | reverse complement strand
TCAGCCAGCGCCTGTTCCAGCGGGAACCGGCTGCTTCCCAGGCTCAGGGAGGTCAGCGACAGAATCGGCAGCATCAGCCCCAGGCTGAAGTAGAGCGAGGTAGGGCGGGGAGAAAACACAGACATCAGGGCTCCTGCACAGTGGTCGGGTTAGCAGCGGGTAACCGCTCCAGCTGTTCGATACGCAGGCGCTCATCGCGCAGCTGCTGAATCGCTTCGATCAGCATCGGCCCGCCGCAGCTCCATAATCGCGGTGTCAGGCTTAGCCGGTAACGGGGTCGGGCAGCCTGCTTAATCACTGGGTGTTGCAACAGCTGTTCCGCCATCGAATGGCTGTCGGCAGTAGTGGGCATATCGATCAGCGCCAGCGGAGCCAGTTGTAGCAGCTGCTCCAGGTCCAGCCGTCCATAGTGCTCAATCCCCAGTGTGGCAGCGGCATTACGCCAGCCCGCCAGCCGGATTAGCTCACCGGTGAGGGTCTGCGGGCCTTGAGTAAAGCCGCCGGGGGCATAGGGTAGCAGCGAGGGACCTGTTATGTCGGACTGATCGGTATCTGCTGCTGTTTTTAGCTGGCTAAGCTGTTGCTGCATCTGCTGGACGATCTGCGTTGCCCGCGCCTGCTGGCCCAGCAGGGTGCCCAGTCTCAGCAGCTGTTGCTGCACCTGATCAAGGTTCTGTGGATGGGTAAAACGGGCGACGGTAAAACCCAGCTTTTGCAACAGCTGGCTGCTGGCCCGGTGGCTGAACTGGTCCGCCAGAATCAGATCCGGCTGGTAGTGAATCACCTGTTCCGGGCTGGCATTGTTAGCGGGATGGGCCTGGGCCCGGTCGGCGTAATAGCTGAAAGTGGGTTGCTGGGCGAGGTGGCTGATCGACTGGATCTGGGCCGGGTCAGCCAGCAGTAACAGGTATTGATCGGTACACAGGTTGATCGAAACCACCCGCTGAGCGGGCACCGGGGCTTGAGTCTGGGCCAGGCTCAGCCCCGGTAGCAGGCAGCACAGCAGCCATCCGGCAAGGCGGTTGAGCCGACTTTTGATAGACGGCGGGCGGCGGTGCTGGCTGATAACGATCGTCCTGTGGTTGTTAGATCAGAGCTTGATGGATCAGAACCGCGCGCGGGCACCGGCATAAAAGGTGCGTGGCAGGCTGTTGTGATCAAAGATCTCTTCATATTCGCGGTCGAACAGGTTTTCGATCCGGCCATACAGCTGCCAGCGATCACTGAGCTGATAATCGGCCCCCAGGGTAACCAGCCAGTAATGTTTGAGCTTCACCCGTGTTTCAGGCGTGGCGCTGATAAATTCCAGATCATCCATGCTGCCATTGTAAACCGTATTCAGGAACAGGCGGCTGCGGCTTTGCTGAGGCTGATAGCTGAGGTTCAGCGCGGCACTGTGCTGCGGGCGGCGGACTTCGGCAACACCGTTGGCCTCCTGGGCCAGCAGCTGGGTGTAACTGGCGGTGGCTGACAGCTGCGGGCTGAGCTGGCCATTGAAGGCAACCTCCAGCCCCTGGCGACGGCTGTTACCGTCGCGGTTGATCGGCGAGCCGATAAAACTGCTGTCATAAACGGTGCTGATCTCATCCTCCAGCCGCGCTTCAAACCAGCTGATATCCAGGCTGCTGTCGCTGGCCAGTGGCAGGGTCAGGCCCAGGTCCCAGCTGGTGTTGTGTTCGGGTTTGAGGTTCGGGTTGCCAACGTAAAAACTCGGCGAATAACCGAACTGCTCTGAGAAAGTCGGGTTAGTTACCCCGGTGCCCACCGAACTGTGCAGCTTCAGCCCGGCATCGTTCAGCCGCCAGGCCGCAGACAGGCTGAAGGTGCGACTGTCCTTGAACTGGTCGTTATTATCCAGCCGGGCGGCGGCGTTGATAAACAGCCGCTCATAATAGTCACCCTGATACTGCATTATATAGCCGGTCAGAGCGCGCTTACGGGTGCCGACCTGGTCCGGTGAGGCTGGTGCCGTGTTGCGATATTGTTCCCGTTCATGCTCGATGCCACCGCTAAGCTGATGGCTGGCACTGGCCGAGTCAAAATCATAACTGAGCTGGTAGGCCAGTTTCTGACGGCTGGAATCACTGCCTGAGGGGCCAAAACCGTTTTGGCCACGGCGGTCATTGCGGTTATGTTCCAGTTTGAACTGCTGCGCCAGCGGGCCTTGCTGCCAGTCCAGCCGCAGGCTGTTCGCCCACTCACGGGTGGCCGTATCGCTGAGGCTATCGATTACCCGACCCTGCGTCGCCGTTGCCGGGTAGGCGAAATCCTGATCATCATTATCCGAAGCACGGTTCACATAACGGCTGTTGAGGCTGAGGTCGAGCTGATCCGACAGCGCAAAGCGAACCCGGCCCTGCAGGGTCCGGTTGTTGTCACCGTCTTCTTCGCTGCCAAAATCGGAGATATTCAGTCCGTCACTGCGTCGCAACGCGCCCGACAGGCTGTAATCCAGCGCCGGGCTGCCACCACGCAGTGCCAGCCCCAGCTGGCGGGTCTGATCGGAGCCCAGCTCGGAACTCAGGCTGACCTGCGGCTCGGCATTGCTGCCGCCTCGGGTGATGATATTGATCACCCCGGAGCTGGCGTTTGAACCCCAGAATGCACTCTGCGGGCCGCGCAGAACTTCGATGCGCGCAATATTACTGACCTGCAATGCCGACAGATCATATTCACCTTCACCGGCCTCCGACACTTCCATGCCATCAATCAGCAGCAATACATGGTTGGCTTCACCGCCACGTACCCGCACCTGAGTCAGCCCGCCTGCTGACCCGGCCCGTGAAACGGCCAGCCCTGGCACCTGGCGCAGGGCATCGCTGACATAACGGATTTGCTGCTGTTCTAGTTGCGCGCCATCAATCACCGTCCAGGCGCGGCCCAGTTTCTCGGCCTCGATCCCGGTAACGCTGGCGGTGACAATCAATGGGTTGCTCTGCAGGCTTGTCGCGCTGGCAACGCCAGCCGGGATGGCAATTAATGCTGCGCACAGCAGGGAGGAATAGCGGGGTGTACTCGACATTAAGGTGAACTCCAGACTTGAATAAGGGGGTGTCACCTGAACGATTTCGCCCGAAACACGCCGCCCGCATGCTGGAAGATGACTGCCAAGGCCGGTCTCCGGGCTGATGAGTGCCGCGTTACAACAAACGCGGCGGCCAGTGCACCTTCCCATGACAACGCACAGTGGTATTTACAGTGGCCAGGCTCAATTACCGTTGCGGGGGCAGCGCCAGATTAGCTGGCTTCCCGTTTAACCCGGCGGCATCACCGCCAGGCACCTTAAGCGGCGAGGATTCTAGCAGGGTGGTGGTAAGGGGCAAGGGCTAACGGGGTAGATGGCCATCAAATCTTGCATGATGGGATGAACCGGGCTCATTGGGCTTCGTTCTTTTCGGTGTGGACACCATAATATGCTCACTTTGTACCTGTAATTGCTGGCTTTCTGTGCGAACGACAGGTCAGGGATATTGTCTTAACGGCCATGTTACAGGTGTCTTAAAGGGGCGAGTACATTGGATTCACGAAGCCGTTATTCCTGTTCTTTTCTGTTGGCTGTTCTGGCGGCCTCCCTGTCTGTTACGGGTTCGGTAGCGCTTGAGGCAGGCGAAATCGTGACCTATGAGATGCTCGCGCCGGTGCTTGCTCAGCGGTGTGTGATGTGTCATTCCGGTGAGGCTGCTGCGGCTAACCTGAGGCTGGATAGTTTTGACTCACTGCTCAAGGGCGGTCGCTCAGGGCCGGTCGTGAAAGCAGGCCAGCCTGCGGCGAGTGAACTGATCCGCCGTCTGAAGGGGAGCCGCCTGCCAAGAATGCCGATGACCGGTCCCCCGTTCCTGTCCGCCACAGAGATTGCCCGGTTTGAACGCTGGATTGCGACTGGCTTGCCGCGTGGTGATGTAACCAGCGTCGAGGCTCCCGAGAACATTCAGCCGCGACGACCAGCACCTGGAGAGGTGGTGACCTATCTGCATGTTGCACCGGTCTTTGCCACGCGTTGCGCCAGCTGCCATACCGATGGCGGGTTGCTGGGCCGCGCGCCTGAAGGCTATCGATTAACATCGTATCGGGCGACCCTTGCCAGCCACGACCGTGTCCGTGTGGTGCCGGGCAGGCCAGAGGCGAGTGAACTGATCCGTCGCATCCGGGGTCAGGCCCGGCCTCGAATGCCGCTGAATGGGCCATATCTTTCTGACGAAGAGATTCAGCTGATCGAAGTCTGGGTGGCTCAGGGGGCACGTAATGCCCAGGGCCGGGTAGCGGTGATTCCCGAAGGGGCTGCCGTGCGCCTGCACGGCACACTCGGCCCAGGCTGGCAGCTGGATGGGCTTCCTTTATCCATCAGCGCGGGGACCCGCATCGACAAGTCGCCAGGCCCTGGTGATTATGTCCAGGTGCGTGGTCGGCTGGGCAAGGCGGCAACAGTTGAGGTTGAACGGCTGAGACGTCGCTGACTTGCTGTGTTATTCCCCCAGATCAAAAAATTAAGCAGAAACTTTGAACCCTCTCCCTCCTTGCCTGTGACTCACAGTTGAACCCAAAACAACACGCCTGCGCCGCTGCAGGAGGAGAGATCACCATGACACTGTTTAAACACGCTACCCTGGCCGCCATCATTGCAACTGTTACCCTGGGCGCAGCCGCTGTGCAGGCGGGCGATATCGAGATTCGTAAATACAGCCCGAACATTGATATCAGCAACAGCTATAAACTGAACCAGCGCACCCACACCAACGTGGATAACAGCAAACGCAGCTGGGAGCGTAAGGACCATCGCTACACCTATAACCGTGATGATCTCAATGCCCGCCAGACCTACAACCAGAAACGTAAGTACAGCAGCACGGTTAGTCAGGGGGCCAGTAATAGTGCGGGTGATACCGGCCACCAGATGAACCAGGGCCAGGGCAGCACCACAGTGGGCATGAGCAGCGCGGATAGCCGCAGCCATGGCCAGAGCGGCTTGAACCTGCTGTCACCCAGCTCCAGCAGCCATAGCGGTGATACTTACAAAGGCAACCTGAGCTTGTATGGCAGCCAGATCGGTGGCAACCAGTCCGGTTACCAGGGTGGTAACAACACCAATATTCAGGCCAATGACCAGTGGCAGTATGGCAAGAGCACTACCGGCTCACGGGATTACCTGCTCAATGGTAACCAGAACTGAGCCACGCGACCGGAAGACGACTGTTTGCTTGCTTTGCGCCAATGCCCGTCAGCTGCTGATGGGCATTGGCGTGTCTGTTGTCTTACCAGTCTTTCATATCGGCAGGTACCGGGTAGTCGGGGCGCTCTACCGGGAAGGTCTCCCAGACACCGGGAATGGAGGGCTCGTGGTTAGCTTCAATGGCTCGCATCACCTCTGTATCGCTTTTTATCGGGTCGGGGTAGTCGTTTAACCATTCCTGAGGCCAGTCACTGTTGTCGGCACGACGCAGTACGGTGGCCATCCAGTCCCGGCGTAGTTCTGCCCATTCGGGGCTTTGTGCCTGGCTTTCGAGGATGCCTGCAATGGGACGACATTCAACATAGATGGTGCGACGCACTCCAGGGGTTCGTTTGGGCTGTGAGCCATGCAGAATCATCATGTCCTGAATCAGAATATCACCGGCTTTGGCGGGTTGTTCTACTACACCGGGTACGTCCCAGCCGTGATCGCGGGATAGCTGCTCAATATCCAGTTGCTCATGCTGGGTGTCTGCAACGTAACGTAAACAGCCGTCGTTTGTCGGTGCATCATCAAGATAGATGCCGATATTGAGGTAGGGATAACTGCGCGAATGCTGGGCATCCTGATGCCATTTGACTATCGGATGCGGATGCTGGTGTTTATACAGCAGATCCATCTGAATCGGCACTGCGCCGCGCCCGCACAGTTCTCGGGCAATGGCCATCATGGCTGGGCAGGCTAACAGGTCAAGTGATGCCTGTGTCTGGATCAGGTGAATATCATTGTACCGCATCAGGCGGGGACCAATGGGGTCTTTGATAACACAGGAGCCATGCAGCTGCTGGCCTTCAGTATGTGCAGACATCGCACTTGCTTCGAGCTTTTTACCCAGCGCTTGCCACTCTTTTAACAGGGCTGGCGGGACGGCATTTTCAAGACGAATATAGCCTTTGGTTCGGAGCTGTTCTTTGAGTTCTTCTGATATCGTGTAGTTTGTCACGGTACTTCCTTGTTTAGCCTTATCAGGAACGTAATGGCTCAAGGTTATTGAATCTTTGGTGAGTATGCGGGATTACGTTATCGTGCCTGGCCCTGCCTGACAACCGCTAACGGACGGGCAAAATCTCCCCGTTAAGGACAGCTATTTACTGCAACGATCAGTCGTTGCTCTGGTTTGAATATTTTTTGCAGGAGCATTTATGACAAAGGGAGTAACGCCAGCTCACCAACCCGTCAGAACCATCGCAAAATACGGTTTGCCATTTGCTGGGCTCAACTTTTTGTCCAGTTATGTGTTGCCGCGTATGGGGGTTGATCTGCTGGTATTGCCTGAAACCGTATCGGCGGGAATGGAGACACTGTTGTTGGAAATGTTGTCTGCTTTGGTGATGGGATTGGTTTTTGGCCTGGGAATGTGGGCTGTCCGGTTGCGAGGCATGTGATTGCGGGGTTGTTTATATGTGCCCCAATCAGACTGGTCGCCAGGTCGGCCTGCTGGCATCATAGCGTTATCGATTAGCGACATAGCGAACCTGACTGAATGAGTAATCCATCCTCGGCGTTTGACCCCTTGGGGTCAGTGCCTGAGCAACCGCCTGCCGCGCTGGCCTGCCCGGTGTTTCTGGCAGACCTGCGTGCGCAGATGTTGAAGTTCGCGGTGCTGCAGCTGGCGGATCGCTCGCAAGCGGAAGATGCGGTGCAGGAGGCGCTGGAAGGGGCGCTGAAAAACAGTGCAGCCTTTAACCGCCAGGCGGCCCTGAAAACCTGGGTGTTTGCCATTCTCAAGCACAAAATCACCGACACCCTGCGACGCAGGCACAAAGCGGATCAGGCGGTGGCGGCAGTGCAGCTGGATGACGATGAGGCTGACGACAGCCGGTTTGATCACAAGGGCCGCTGGCAGCGGGGGGCCAGGCCTGCCCGCTGGCAGCAGCCGGAACAGACCATGGAAGATGCACACTTCTGGCGTACCTTTGATGCCTGCCTCAATTGCTTGCCTGCGCTGCAGGCGCGGCTGTTTATGATGCGGGAGTTTCTGGAACTAAGCAGTGATGAGATCTGCGCGCAGGAGGCGATCACGGTGTCTAACCTGCATGTGGTGCTGTACCGTGCGCGCTTACGGCTACGGGACTGTCTGGAAAATAACTGGTTCAGCGAGGGCAAGTGAAGATGATGAATTGTAAACAGGCCACCCGGTTATTATCCGATGGGCAGGAGCGGCCATTAACGGTTGCCGAGCGTTCTTCACTGAAATTTCATACTCTGATGTGTACCAGCTGCCGTCGCTTTCAGGGCCAGATGGGCACCTTGCGCCAGCTCGCCCAGAGCTATGCCAAGGGGCAGCCGGACGAACCCGAGAATTAATGCCGCTACAGCACCGTCTTTTATTTTTTTAAAAATATTTCTGCCTGCCTGTAAGAATCCGCCCCCAGCGCCGACTAATCTCTATAGCACTCATAATACTGAGCTGATTTCCCCACCAGGAGCCACTATGTTACCGACGTTACCCCTGCTTGAAGCGACTGACTTTCCAGCGATTTCTCGTACCACCACCGACACGCTTCAGGTCAATCTGGGCTATCTCTGTAACCTCAGTTGTGTGCACTGCCATGTGAATGCCGGGCCGAATCGCACCGAGATGATGGCGGCAGAGGATATCGCGCGGGTACTGCAGGTGCTGAAATCACGGAACATTAAAACTCTGGACCTCACCGGTGGGGCACCGGAGATGCACGATAACTTCCGTGAACTGGTGGTGAAGGCACGGGCGCTGGGGGTACGGGTGATTGATCGCTGTAACCTGACCATTCTGTTTGAGCCAGGTCAGCAGGATCTTGCCCGGTTTCTGGCGGATAACCAGGTGGAGATCGAAGCCTCGTTGCCTTGCTACTCGCTGGAAAATGTCGATAAACAGCGTGGTAAAGGGGTGTTTGATAAAAGCATCGCCGGGCTGCAACAGCTCAACGCGCTGGGCTATGGCCAGCCCGACAGCAAGCTGAAACTGAACCTGGTCTATAACCCCCAGGGGCCGGTGTTGCCACCGGAACAGACTGCGCTGGAAGCGGATTATAAACGCGAACTGGCCACGCATTTTGACATTGTGTTTAACCAGCTGTTTGCGCTGGCCAATATGCCGATCCAGCGCTTTGGTTCTATGCTGATCTCCAAAGGCGAGTTTGCCCCCTATATCGACCTGCTTAAAGCCAGCTACCGGGCGGAAAACCTGGCCGGGGTAATGTGTCGATCGCTGATCAGTGTCGACTGGCAAGGCAACCTGTATGACTGCGATTTCAACCAGCAACTGGGGGTCGCGCTGGCAGCCAAGCCACCACGACACCTGCGTGATCTGCTTGAGCAGGATGTTGCCGGTGAGTCTATTTATGTTGCAGACCACTGTTACGGCTGTACCGCCGGTCAGGGCAGCAGTTGCGGCGGCGCACTTTAAGCGCACTTCAGGAGAAACGCGTGAAAAAACTTATCCTTGTGCTGGTGGTGCTACTGGCCGCTGCTTTCTACTTATTTGATCTGCACCTGCTGCTAACCCTGGAAGGCCTTAAGGCCGGGCTGGGCGAGTTCGAACAATGGCGAGATCAGCAGCCGCTGCAAGTCGCTGGACTGTTTATGCTGTTCTATATCGGCGTCACCGCGCTGTCGTTACCCGGTGCTGCCATCCTCACCCTGGCCGCCGGGGCCTTGTTCGGGTTGCTGTGGGGCATGGTACTGGTGTCGTTTGCCTCCAGTATTGGCGCGACGCTGGCGTTTTTTACCGCCCGTTACCTGCTGCGTGACAGCGTACAACGGCGCTTTGGCAGCCGCCTGAAAGCGCTGAATCAGGGCATTGAGCGTGATGGCGCTTTTTATCTGTTTACCCTGCGGCTGGTGCCGGTATTCCCGTTTTTCCTGATTAACCTGCTGATGGGCCTGACCGCTATCCGTGCCCGCACCTTTTACTGGGTCAGCCAGCTGGGAATGCTGGCGGGCACCCTGGTGTTTGTGAACGCAGGCACCCAGCTGGCGCAGCTCGACAGCCTGGCGGGCATTGTGTCGCCGGGTTTGCTGCTGTCGTTTGCGCTGCTGGGGGTGTTCCCGTTGCTGGCCCGTTACCTGGTCAGCCTGGTTCAGCGCCGTCGCCACTACGCCCGCTGGCAGCGGCCGACGCACTTTGATCGCAACCTTGTGGTCATCGGTGCAGGGGCCGGGGGGCTGGTAACGGCCTATATCGCTGCGGCAGTGAAGGCAAAAGTGACCCTGGTGGAAGCCAGTAAAATGGGCGGGGATTGTCTCAACTATGGCTGTGTGCCGAGTAAAGCGCTGATCAAAAGTGCTCGGGTCGCCCATCAGATGCGCCATGCCCAGGCCTATGGCCTGGAAGGCACAGTGCCGGAGCTCTTGTTTAAGGAATTCTCCTTTAAAAAGGTGATGCAGCGGGTGCATGAGGTGATCAAAGCGATTGAGCCCCATGACAGCATCGAGCGTTACACTCAGCTGGGCGTTGAGGTAAAGCAGGGCTATGCCCGGCTGATTGACCCCTGGACGGTGGAAATCAGCCATGGGGATGGCCGCACTGAACGGCTGACCAGTCGCAGCATTGTGATAGCCACCGGTGCGCGGCCTGCTGTGCCGCCACTGCCTGGCATTGAAGACAGTGACTATGTGACCAGCGATACCCTCTGGCAGCGTTTTGCTGAACTGGAGCAGGCACCGAAACGGCTGGTGGTGCTCGGCGGCGGGCCAATCGGCTGTGAGCTGGCGCAGAGCTTTGCCCGACTGGGCAGCGAGGTGACGCAGGTGGAGCGGGGCAGCCGGGTGTTGGCCCGTGAAGATGAGGATGTGGCCACGCTGGTAACCGCTGCGTTACGCGCCGATGGCGTAAACCTGCTGACCGGCCATACCGCACTGCGCTGTGAGCGTGACGGCGCGCGCAAATTTATCGTGCTGGGCCACCCGGATGGCGAGGTCCGGCTCGAATACGATCAGCTGTT
>JAIBDV010000375.1 GCA_024686055.1 Neptuniibacter sp. | reverse complement strand
GCACGGGCTTTCTGCAACCCTTCGATAATCACCCGTTCACCTTTCAGCAGGCCATGCTGTACTCGCCAGCGGCCTTCAAACTGTTCGCCCATACGGACACGGCGCAGCTCGACTTTATTTTCTCGATCCACGGTCAGCACAAAGAAACCTTCGCGATCTTTCTGTACAGCAGACTGAGGCACACTGATAACCCGTTCAGCTTGCTTGCTCTGTATGGTGACATGTACGAACTGGCCCGGCAGTAACACGCCATCCGGGTTAGGGAAGGTGGCGCGTACCCGAATCGTGTCGGTGTTGGTATCTACTTCTGGATTGACGAAGTTAAACTCGCCAGGGTACTCATAGTCACTGCCATCAGACAGTTCCAGGCTTGGGGCGACCGGTGGGTTATCGATGGACAGGCCATCTCGTCGAGCCTGGATCATATCTTTTTCGCTGACCGATAGTTCCACATAGATGGGGTCGAGCTGGACCACGGTGGCCAGCTTGCCTGTGTTGGGCCCGACCAGATTACCGTTGGAGTAGTGTGCCTTGCCGATTCGCCCGGCAATGGGCGATTTTACTAAGGTGTAGTCGAGGTCCAGCTGGGCGGCACGCAGCCCTGCTTCTGCTTTAAGTACGCTGGCGCGGGCCTGATCACGCTCCGCCGTACTGAGATCCAGCTGCGACTGAGAAACGGCACCGCGTTTGCGCAGGGTCTGGTTACGTGTCAGCTGGGCGCTGGCATTTTTCAGTCCGGCACGGGCCCCGGCCAGTTCGGCTTCGGCCTGCTGCATAGCGATTTCATAGGTGGCCGGTTCAATCAGAAACAGCGATTCTCCGGCAGCGACTTTCTTACCTTCTGTAAACATGCGCTGCTCCAGAAAGCCGGAGACACGGGCTAGCAGGTCGACTTTGGCGGCCGCTTCAATCCGGCCTACCATGCGAAAGCTCTGTTTTAATTCGCTCTCACTGACTTGCTGTACAACCACCGCGGGCAGCGGGCGGTTATCGTCTGCGGATGCCAGACTGGCAACTGTGCTCATTAGCAGAGCAGTCAGGAATATTCTCAACGTACAATCCTCTATACGGCGGTGATTGGGCACTTAATATGTGCACGCATTTATCAATCCTATACCAATATGGGTAATCACCGGGTTACGTCAGCAGAAAAAGGTACGGCCTCGGGCCCATCCGTTAGCGTTTGGTCTACTTTAGCGCAATAGTTTATTCAACCCAGGCCGGAGTCCGTATACTGCGCGACTGACGTAGCAGGAGGGATTCTGTTACCGGTTAATGCAGCATAAAATGGAGGACTGCATGGTTAATAAACTGATCTCAACGGTATTACTCGGGAGCGCTCTGGCGTCACCTGTGGCTTTGGCTGCAACAGATTGTCATGTGATCTACGATGCGGGTAGCAGTGGTACACGGCTGTACATTTATGAACAGCAGGCTGGCAGCTGGCTGAGTCATGAAGGGCCCAAGGTCGGCGCGCTGGCAGACCCGGTACGTGGAGTTCGGGGTAAAACCTGGCAGGATGCGCCCGCGGTAACCGAAGAGGTTGTGGCAGCGCTGGAAGCGGTGCGCAAAGATGGGCCATTGAAAGGTGGAAAGCCAGAATGGCAGGCGTTTGACTGGAAGCAGCAGTGTCATCTGCAATCTGCCAGTGTGCTGGCGACGGCGGGGATGCGTATTGCGGAGCAGGAAAACCGCGAGCGGGCAAATCAGCTGTGGGAGATGCTGGCGGCCCGGTTAAGTAAAGAAGTCGGCGCCGGGGTTAAGGTTGATACTCGTACCCTGACCGGTTTTGAAGAAGGCCTGTATGCCTGGCTGGCATTGCGTGATAAGCAGAGCAGCAATCACTACGGTATTGCCGAAATGGGTGGTGCCTCTGCTCAGGTAACTTTCCCCTGTGATGACTGTGATAATAGCCACAATGCGGTCCGCACGGTGCTGGTGAAAGGTCAGCCGGTCAAGATGTACAGTTACTCATTCCTGGGGCTGGGCCAGGATGAAGCCCCTAAAACGCTGACTGCCAAGGCCGCTGTACCAGCAGATTGTGCGTACAACGTTGGCGCAACACAGTCGGGCTGGAAGCCGTCTGCCTGTGGTGAAGAAATCCACCTGAGTGATAGCGAAGGCCTGAAAGACCCCTATAACTTTGCTGATGGTAAACAGGGTACGCATAACCAGCCGCCAGTGGCGCAGCAGGGACCCAAACAGTGGTTTCTGACCGGCGCGTTTGCCTATATGCAGCCGACGGATATTGCCAGCTGTTGTGAAGACGGAGCGCAGTACTTCAATCAGGCGAGTTCATGCTTTAGCTCGGTGTATCGGGTTAAGTATCTGGACACGCTGCAGGTACCTGATACCGCTGACAAAGCGGACGTCAGCTGGACCGCAGGGGCCAATATCTGTGGTGCTACGGGCTGTCTGAGCGAGGCAAAGAGTGCACCAATCTGCCGCTGGTCTGACCAGGGCTGCCTCTGATTGTTAGTTGTATCGCCTGGCCAGAGGTCCTTTTGGACCTCTGGTTTTATCCACCTGATGACGAGGGAGTGACAGCCTATACTGTCTGAAACCCTTCCTCTTCACAGTGGAGTTGCCATGGCTGAATTAACCCATGCCGCCTTTCATGTCGCTGATATCAATGCCTGCCTGGCATTTTATCAAACCTATGCCGGTCTAAAGGTTGCCCATGAGCGTAGCAGCAGCACCATGCGAGTGGTCTGGTTAACTTCGGACGGCGCTTCTGATTTTGTGCTCGTGCTGTTGTCGGGGGGCGAATATCTGGCCCAGCAACGCACTGATTTCTCCCATCTTGGGTTTGCGCTGGATAGCCGGGAGGCGGTAGATGTGCTTGCTTATCGGGCAGCACAGGAGGGCTGCCTGGAGTGGCCCGTGGTCGATGAGCCCTGGCCGACGGGCTATTACTGTGGCCTGCGTGATCCAAACGGACATGTGGTGGAATTCAGTTATGGTCAACCGGATGCGCGTGGGGTCGAGCCTGCTCGTTGATGGCACAGAACAGAATACAGGCGCAGAGATATACGCCTGTTGAGCGTGCCTAGTCAGCAGCGTAACCGTCGATCGGGAAATCGATCAGCGTAAAACCGTTTTCGTCCCACTCGACATACCAGCCTGACTGATCCCAGTCTCCCAGTACAATACGCTGTGCCGCGGCGCCATCACTCAAGGTGATGTCATGTATTGCCGGGCGGTGGGTATGGCCATGTAACAGCAGCGTGGTGTTTGCGGTTTCCAGCGCTGCGATTGCCGCTGCAGCGTTGACATCGGTGATGTATTCCGCTTTTTCAGCACCTTTCGCTTTACTGGTTTCACGCAGTTGCTTTGCCATGGCCAGCCGCTGTTCTACCGTCTGCGCCAGAATGTTCTGCTGGAACATCGG
>JAIBDV010000150.1 GCA_024686055.1 Neptuniibacter sp. | reverse complement strand
TTGAAGTTATCCGGGTTGATGGACAGGTTACTGAGGATCGTACGACCCGAACCTTCTGTACCGGAGTTCTTCTTACCGATGGAGAACTTTTTACCATTGAGGGCGGCCATATCGGTGATCGTACCCGTCTGGGCGTATTCACTTTTCACCACAAACTGTTCAACGTTCTGCCACAGCATGGTAACCGAGCGCAGGTGTTTCTGCGGGCCTGAGTTAGCAACCCGCCCTTCTCCGTTCCATGCCCAGCCGCCGTACAGCCCCATCAGAATGGCAAACTGCGCTTCGTTTTCACGTAGCAGTTTAACGTTCTCACCGGAACCGGCGGAGTTGATCGCCGACATGGAGATCTTCTGAGTAGGTTCCAGTTTGATTTTGGTCAGGGTCGCCAGTGCTACGCCCACCGGGTAGTAAGTGCCACCGGTGGAGGCGGTTGCCAGTACGTAAGAACGCTTGTCAGCGGCCATCGCCTGAGTGGCTGCGCCAACCGCAGTGCTCAGTACCAGCGCTGCGCCCAGGCCTTTGATCAAACGGCGTTTAGTGATGTTCATCTTGGTTTCCTTATGCTTGTTGTTATGCAGACGGATAAACTACATAGCATAAGGCAAATAACGGGCCAAAACTAAAAAATGCATGTAACTTATTGATAATTAATGCATTTTATAATTATACAGCGAGAATCATACTATGGATAAGCAAGATTTTGCTTATTGCGCCGGTATTACGTCGGCCAGTTTTTGCTTATTGGCACAGCACCGGTCAATTATCCATCACCTCAGCGGCCCGGAGCAGAGCAGACCGGCCATAAAAACTGCAGATTAAGCGCTAAAATGCTGCTGAACCGTACAAAAAGCCACCATCGGCAAGTTTTTGCTTATTAGCGTCCAGCGTTAACTTTCACCCTCCGCCAGGTAGTCCTGCCGGTTGATACCGTATTTGACCATCTTCTGATTGAGGGTGCGCCGGGGCAGGTCCAGCTCGTCCATGACCGCTTTAATATTTCCCTGATGGGATTTGAGTGCAGCGCTGATCACATCTGCTTCAAAGGCCGCAACCTGTAATGCCAGTGGCAGGGCTTTATCAGCCACCGGGGCACTGCTGACCCGGGCTGACTGACTACCCAGCAGATCCACCAGCCTGGCCTGGCCGTCCAGCGCGAAACGCACAGCGGTATTTTTCAGTTCTCGCACATTGCCCGGCCAGTTCCAGCCGACCAGGGTACGGTGGTCCTGCTCGCTGAGCACTCGGCTATCACGGCCATAAGCGGCGGCGGCACGGTTCATGTAATGGGTGAACAGCAGAGGGACATCCTCCTGCCGCTCACGCAGCGGCGGGATGTGCAGCTGGGCAACATTGAGACGATAAAACAGATCATCACGAAAGCTGGGGTCGGTTTTAAGATCAACTTTGGAAGCGGCCACGACACGCAGGTCCACCGGCAGCTGGTTGTTAGAACCCAGCCGCTCGATAGTGCCCTCCTGCAATGAGCGCAGCATACGGATCTGCAGCGGCGCTGGCATGCTTTCGATCTCATCCAGAAACAGAGTACCGCCGTCGGCATGTTCAAACTTGCCGATGCGCCGTTTGGCTGCGCTGGTAAAGGCCCCGGCCTCATGGCCAAACAGTTCACTTTCAATCAGCGCCTCCGGCACCGCACCGCAGTTGATCGGTACAAAGTTCTGCTGATGACGCTCACTGAGATCATGCAGGCACTGCGCCACCAGCTCTTTGCCGGTGCCGGTTTCGCCATAAATAATAATATTGGTGTTCAGTCCGGCCAGGGTGCTGATATCCTGGCGTAACTGAGCAATGGCTGGCGAGATGCCAATCAGCCGGGTATCAATGCCGGAGCGGGTCGCCAGGTCCTGTTGCAGCCGCAGGTTTTCCAGCTGCAACTGACGCTTCTCGCTGGCGCGATGGATCGTTTCCACCAGCCGCTCGGGGACAAAGGGTTTTTCGATAAAATCGTAGGCCCCCAGCCGCATGGCGCTGATCGCCATATCCACATCGCCATGGCCGGTCAGCAAAATCACCGGCAAGTCTGGCACCCGTCGCCGTGCCTCGGCCATCAGCTCGAGACCATCCATACCTGGCATCCGCACATCACTGAGTAAAATTCCGGCAAAATCCGCCGTCAGGTGGTTCAGCGCACTGCTGGCATCGTCACAGCTGGTGACGGTAAAACCCGACATGCGCAGCCATTGCTCTGTTGCCTGACGCACCATTGGCTCGTCATCGACCAGCAATACCTGGCCTGATTCAGTCTGCACGTTGTTTCTGCTCACTGTTGTGTTATCGGATAAACGGCCGCGCAGTATAAGACGAACCTGCGCCAGAGGTTAAGCCCGCTGTAACCAGAGTTCAAAACAGGCACCAGCCTGATCACCGTTATGGGCGCTGATCTCGCCACCCAGGTCCGCGACGATTGAGGCGACAATGGCCAGCCCCAGGCCCAGCCCGCTACCCATCGGTTTACTGGTGATAAAGGGTTCGAACAGCTGGTCCATCATCGCCAGCTCGATCCCCGACCCCGTATCGGTCAGTTGTATCTGCACCCGTTCAGGCAGAGCCTGCACGGTTAACTGTAACTGGCCCGCCCCACCAGCACTGTCGATGGCGTCACAGCCGTTGCTAATCAGGTTGCTGAAGATCTGCTCCAGCCGGGCACTGTCCCCCAGCACCATCAACGTCGGGTCCAGCGCGCTGCACTCGAAACGGATATCACCACTGGCCAGCCGCTCGCGAAAGAGCAGCCGGGTCTGGTCAATCACCACAGCCAGCGATACGGGCCCCAGTACAGGGGGTTTTTTATAGGCAAAGACTTTGAGCTGACGGGTCAGTTGCGTCATCCGCTGGGCCAGCTCATCCAGCCGCTGCAGGTTGTCGGGCAGGTATTCCTGCAGCATCGCTGGCTGCGTTGTCAGCTGGCGGCAAATCGCGATATAGGTACGCATGGCGGTCAGCGGCTGATTCAGCTCATGCACCACCGCGCTGGACATCCGCCCCAGGGCTGCCAGTTTTTCCGCCTGCACCAGTGCCTGCTGGGCATCGGCCAGCGCCTGGGTGCGCAGGGCCACTTTTTGTTCCAGTGATTCATTGGCCTGGCGTAGCGCCCGTTCCAGCTTTTTGCGCCGGGAGATGTCGATGATGGTCACCAGAAACTGGCTGCTGGGCTCACGGCGCATCCGGCGGATAGAAAACAGTAATGGAAATTCGGTGCCATCGCCCCGCCGCCCGACCACTTCATAGCCGGTCACCGGGGAGAAATTTCGCTCATTGAGCCGTGACAGCGCCCGTTGTACGGGTAAAAAACCCTCCAGCCCGGCAAGCAGCTCGCTCAGCTTAAGTCCGGCGACCAGCGGCCGGGAAACGCCAAACTGACGCAGCGCCATGGGGTTGATAAACAGAATTTCACCGCCGCTGTCCAGAGTAATCAGACCCACTTCCGAACGGCTGATGATGGTGCGTTGCTGCGCTTCGTTACGGGCCAGGGCTGATCGAGTTTCCTGTTGCGAGCGTTTTTTCAGGTGTCGCTCACGCAGATAAAGCAGCAACAGGCCCAGCGCAAAACCACCGCCCAGTGTCATTAGAACCACCACCCGGCTGCGTGCCTGTAGTGCCTGGGTGGAGGTCAGGATGGTGAAGGTCCAGCCCAGATCATCCAGCCGGACCTGCTGTGCCAGCATTTCCTTGCCATCGGGCTGCCGCCAGAGGCTAACCTTTAACGCGCCTTCCAGCATCACCTGGCGCTGCTGTGCTGACAGCTCAGTAAGCGACTGCATCTGCCAGCCAGGCCGGGACGCCAGAAAAACCAGGCCCTGATCATCGGAGACCATAAATTCACCACGTTCTGGCAGCTCCGGCACCAGCTTCAGCAGATTGATGCGCACCACCGCCGCTCCCGCAAACTGCTGCTGTACATACACCGGTGCTGACAGGAAATAAGCCGGTGCCTGACCGGCCTGCAGGCTGAAGTAACGCCCCTGTTCTCCGGCCTGGGCCTGAGTAAAATATGGCGCATGCATATGGGAACCAGCAAACAGTGCCTCGCCATCACGCCAGTGACTATAGGCCAGCACCCTGCCCTGCGCGTTAAGAATAAACAGCCCGCCAGCCCCCGCCACCAGATTCATTTGCTCCAGGTAACGGGATACGCCGCTCCACTGCTGGGGCCGGTCGCTTTGTAGCAGGCGTTTAACGTCTGCATTCTGGGTTAGTAAAAACGGCAGGTATCGATATTCTTTGAGGGCATTACGCACCCGGTTAATCGAGTGCAGCAGACGGTCGCTGCCCTGACTGTGCAGCGCATTAAGCGACCAGAGCCGGGATTGATGGCCAGCCAGCGATGCACCAATCAGCATCAGCAGACACCAGAGCACAGCCCAGGCTGCCATCCGCCGCGCCGTCATGGATAACGCATGGCCGGGGCCAGGCTCAGAGTGGGTGGTAGCAGGGGTGGGTAACATGGCAGCAGCAGGTTCTCAGCATCGAAAACAGAAGGTCGCTATTGTGCCTGCACGGACACACGGATGGCCAGTCACCTGTTATTCAGCCAGGAGCGGCTATATAGTACGAACAGATCTGCTATCAGGGATAGACCGATGAGACGTATTACCCGCATGTTGCTTTGCCTGCCCTTTATTACCCTGCTGACCGGACCACTGGCGGTGCAGTCTGCCTGGGCAAAACCCGCCCCCTGGTTTGTGTACCAGAGTAAAAGCACCGGCCACCGTATCTGCCTGCAGGCTGACCCCGGTAAAGCATGGCAGCTTGTCAGTGGCCCTTATCGCGGACCGCAATGCCAGCAGACGGTACGCCGTTAATCAGCGCACAACGCCAGAATTTGCTGCTGCATAGCCGTGGCATCGGTGTAGTTCAATGCAATGGGCCGCACCTGATTACCTGCTTTCAGCACCAGCGATGGAAAGCCCTGCACCGGCATCTGTGAGGTCAGTCGCAACTGGGCCTGAAACAGCTGTTCAACCCGTTCCCCAGCCATATCTGCTTTGAACTGCGCCGTATCCAGGCCAATTTCCTGCGCCATCTGCTCCAGCATATCCAGATTGGAGGGATTGAGTGCGCGCAGGTAATAACCCCGCTGAACCGCATTGATCATTGCATCCAGCTGCCCCTGCAACCCCGCTGCAATCACGGCCCGACAGGCGGGATAGGTCGAGCGACGCGGCTGACAGTCACGCCAGAAATCAAAGTTAAACTCAGTCCCCAGCTGGCGTTGTATCTGCTGCCAGGTCATTGGTAATTTCAGCTGCATGTCTTCAGACATCGGCTGATCTGAATCCGGCGCCAGGCCACCGGCCACATATTCAATCGCTACATGCTCCGGTAACTGTTCACACAGCTGCGTCCAGGTGGGTTTAAAACCCCAGCACCAGCTGCACATCGGATCATAAAAGTAGTAGAGAGTTACTGACATAAGCACCACAGGTCCGAAACAATAGTTATGCATGAACATACCATCAAAAACAGTGCGCATCATAGTCTGCCGAGCCGTTAGTACTAAAGAACCACGGATATTTTCGGTCTGGAATCGAACCCCATCGGCAACAGGTACTCAAACCTGCTGGGTGTAACGGGGGTAACGAGTAATGATGATCAATATCTGGGCCGTACTGAGCGCAACCATTGTGGCGTACCTGGCCGGAGCAGTCTGGTATTCACCACTACTGTTTTTTAACCGCTGGTGTAAGGAAACAGACACCTCACCGCAAGCGGAGCTGGTTAGTCCAATCCGTGTTTATGGGCTGACATTTTTATCTACCCTGATCAGTGCACTGATTATGCACTGGCTGCTGGGGCCGCATCCCGCCTTGCCAGATGCTCTGCTGCTAGGGGGGGCAATCGGGGGCGGGATGGTTGCCGCCTCACAGGGCATCAATTATCAGTTCAGCCAGCACAGCTTATGCCTGTGGCTGATTGATGGTGGCTTTCACTGCCTGCGCTTTTTATTGATCGGACTGGTACTGAGCCTGTGGCCTGTGTAGCCAGAGCTACTGCCCATGTACAGCCACACCTGGGCACGCACAAATAAAAAGGCCGCTCCCTGGGGAGCGGCCTTTTTAGCGTGCCGGGGCTGATGATCAGAGACGTTCGATCTCAGCCGCGGCTTTCTTGCTTTCAACAACCGCGCCCCAGTCAGCCTGACCGGTACGGGCAGACAGAATACGCTGCATAGCAGCCTGCTCTGTCTCTTCCAGCTCTGCTGTTTCGCCAGCCGTGACCTTATCCAGCGCAACAATAGCAAAGCTGCCATCGAACAGCTCGACCGCCTTATAAGCAGGCTTCGCTGCATCTGGATGCGGCATGGCAAAGGCAGCCTGGGCGACTTCCATCGGCAGTTTGGCATCGCTACGCTGCACACCAGCACGCTGAATCAACGGCTCGGTGCCGCTGACGCTCACCATGTCTTTACCCTGGGCCAGAGAAGCCATCACGGCATCGACATCCTGCTGCAGCGCTGTCGCTGCTGCCGCACCTGTCAGTTCTGCTTTTAAGCTTTCCTGAACTTCAGCCAGAGATTTGCTGCGCGGTGGCTGGTGCTCATTAAGGTGCACAACAATGGCACGACCGGAGTCCAGCTCGATCAGGCTGCTGTTGAGCCGTTCTTTGAGGACTTCATCACCAAACGCAGCCTGGAGCACACGGCCATTGGAAACGATGTCATCACCCTCAACACCAGCACGGGAGAACGGTGCGCTGGTGTGAATTTTCAGTTCCAGTACCTCAGCCGGTTCCGCCAGATCACCGGCAGAGAAAGTAATATCTTCCAGCTCTTTGAGACGTGCTACGTACAGCTCATCGGTTTTAGCTTCCACCAGCTCTTTACGTAGCTGACTCTCGACCTCAGCAAAAGAAGGTGCTTTCTGCTCCTGTTTAGCGGTCAGCTTGATCAGGTGGTAACCGAATTCACTGCGCACCGGATCACTGACATCGCCCACCTCAGCCAGCGCATACAGCGCTTCTTCAAAGGCTGCATCAAACACGCCTTTGGTGTTGATCCCCAGATCACCACCCGCTTCAGCAGAGCCGATATCATCGGAACCGTCTTTGGCAACCGCCGCAAAGCTTTCACCGGCCTGTATACGTTTAGCCAGCGCCTCGATGTTAGTTTTAGCCGCAGCATCATC
>JAIBDV010000195.1 GCA_024686055.1 Neptuniibacter sp. | reverse complement strand
GACTATGTGACCAGCGATACCCTCTGGCAGCGTTTTGCTGAACTGGAGCAGGCACCGAAACGGCTGGTGGTGCTCGGCGGCGGGCCAATCGGCTGTGAGCTGGCGCAGAGCTTTGCCCGGCTGGGCAGCGAGGTGACGCAGGTGGAGCGGGGCAGCCGGGTGCTGGCCCGTGAAGATGAGGATGTGGCCACGCTGGTAACCGCTGCGTTACGCGCCGATGGCGTAAACCTGCTGACGGGCCATACCGCACTGCGCTGTGAGCGTGACGGCGCGCGCAAATTTATCGTGCTGGGCCACCCGGATGGCGAGGTCCGGCTCGAATACGATCAGCTGTTGTGCGCGGTGGGTCGCCAGCCCCGGCTGGAAGGCTACGGCCTGGAAGCGCTGGGTATCGAAACGGATCGCACCATTGTCACCAACCAGTATCTGGAAACCCTCTATCCCAATATCTTTGCCGTCGGCGATGTCGCCGGGCCCTATCAGTTTACCCATGTGGCCGCGCACCAGGCCTGGTACGCAGCGGTGAATGCGCTGTTCGGTGATCTGAAGAAATTCAAAGCGGATTACCGGGTGATCCCCTGGACTACCTTCACCCAGCCGGAAGTGGCGCGGGTAGGGCTGAGTGAACAGGATGCGCTGGACCAGAATATCGCCGTTGAAGTGACCCGTTATGAACTGGACGACCTGGACCGGGCGATTACCGAAAGCGAGACGACGGGCTTTGTCAAAGTGCTGACGGTGCCGGGTAAAGACACCATTCTGGGGGCCACCATTGTGGGTGAACATGCCGGTGACTTGCTGCCGGAGTTTGTGCTGGCGATGAAACACGGGCTGGGCCTGAACAAGGTTCTGGGCACCATCCATGCCTACCCGACCTGGGCCGAAGCGAATAAATACGCCGCCGGGAACTGGAAACGCGCCCATGCACCGCAGCGAGTACTGGGCTGGCTGGCCCGTTACCACCGCTGGAAGCGTGGGCAGGAGCCTGTTGAAGAGCCTGTCAGCGAAGCTGAAACTTCCCGCTAATCTGGCAACAACCGTGTAGGAGCGAGCTTGCTCGTGATGCGGGCTTTTTTAGAGCAGAGCTTCCCGGTGGGGACACCGGTCCCACAGGTGAATTGTGCCATTGGCTGGCAGTTACCGGGCGTAGGAGCGAGCTTGCTCGCGATCTGGAAGCTTTTAGAACAAAGGCCCGTTTTCTAATAAACAGACACTTTTAAAGGAACGTTGTATGGAGTTCTGGCTGGCCACTCTGGTGGCGCTGGTTGCTGTTGTTTCTGTGTTACTTAGCCGCCGGGTTAGCCTGGCAGGCAGTTTTTTTCAGGGCCAAGCGGAGGATGGCTCACCGCCGGGCCTGCTGACGCTGATTTTCTCTCAGGTTACGACCTGGATCTTCGCCCGCTCGCTGCTTAATGCGGCGATTCTGGGCTTCTACTACGGTATCTGGGGCACCCTGGCCTATGCCGCGTATTACCTGTCGTTTCTGACTGGCGGGCGGATCGTCGACACCCTGCGTTTTAAGCAGGGCTACTCCAGCGTACAGGCGTTCCTGGCTGACCGTTTTGGTCCCTGGGGCAGCCGGTGCTACAACGTTGTGGTGGGCATTCGGCTGGTCAGTGAGGTGTTCGCCAACCTGCTGGTAATCGGCATCCTGTTCGGGGTGGCGGGCAGTCAGGCCTATACCCTGGCGGTGATCGCACTGGCGCTGATTACACTGTTTTACTCCATGCTCGGTGGTCTGCATGCGTCGCTGCGTACTGACCTGATGCAGATGCTGATTTTCCTGGTGGTACTGGTGGTGTTGCTGGTACTGGTTGCCATTGACGGTCATTTCAGTCTGGCGTTGCTGGACTTCAAACCCTTTGATATCAGCCAGCCAGGCCCGGTGCTGCTGATCGTCGCGTTGCTGCAAATCTGGAGCTACCCCCTGCATGACCCGGTCATGATGGACCGGGGTTTTCTGGCTGACCGTACGACTACCCGCCGCAGTTTTTACCATGCGGGCTGGATCAGCACGCTGTGTATTATCGCTTTTGGCTCGCTGGGTATTATCGCCGGGGCCAATGCGCTGGCTGGCGAAGCGATGAATGACGCCCTGACCCGTCTGCTGGGTGGGCTGCCGATGTTTCTGTTCAGTGCAACGCTGGTGATCTCTGCCATGTCCACCCTGGACAGCACCTTATCCAGTTCGGCCAAGCTGCTGGTGGTGAATATGGCACTGCTACCTGCCAGTCTGCGCAATGGTCGGCTGGTGATGGCACTGTTTATGTTGATGGGAGTCGCACTGGTATTTCTGGGCAATAAAGATCTGTTCAGCGCGGTGGCGGTGAGTGGCACTGCATCCATGTATCTGGCACCGGTGGTGTTCTTCAGCCTCTGGGGCAACCGGCGTGACATTGCCCTGTGGAGTTATCTGTCCAGCTTTGTCATTGCTATTGTTGGCGCGGCGCTGTATTTCACTGAATCATCGGGCTACAGCGCACTGCTGGGCGAGGCGCACAAGTACACCAAATTACTGTGGATCTGCCTGAGCGTACTGGCCAGCGGCTGTCTGCTGTTCTGGCTGGGGGATGCCGGGCGCAAGCCGGTTTTGCGCCCGGTCACTCAGCCAGCAGGTCATTAACATGGCCTCCGGGATGACGATAAACCCTGCTAGCTGTCTTGATCTGGGCTCGCTGATGGGGCCCGTGCTGGTGTTTGGTGGGCCTTACAGTAATCTGGCCGCCACCCAGGCGATGCAGCAGGTTGCCCGGCAACAGGGTATTCCACCGGAACGGGTGATCTGCACCGGAGATCTGGTGGCCTATTGTGCGCAGCCGCAGGCCACGGTCGATCTGATCCGTGACTGGGGTATTTCTGTGGTGATGGGTAACTGTGAAGAATCACTGGCGAGCGGTGCAGCGGACTGTGGCTGTGGATTTGATGCAGACAGTGCCTGCTCGCTGTTATCGGTGCAGTGGTATCGCTTTGCCAGTCACCAGCTGAGCCTGACCGATAAACGCTGGATGGCGGCATTGCCACGCCAGCTCCGCTTCAGCCTCAGAGGCCAGCGTTTTACCGTGGTGCATGGCAGCCTGAGCCGGATTAACGAATTTGTATTTGCCAGCAGTGACCAGCGTGTCAAACAGCAGCAGCTGGTAGAGGCGAATACCGATGTGATGATCGGAGGGCACTGTGGTGTGCCGTTTGGTCAGTCGCTGGCCAACGGTTACTGGCTGAACAGTGGCGTGATTGGTATGCCCGCCAATGATGGCAGTGCGGATGGCTGGTATCTGCTGTTAACCCCTGACCCGGCGGGCGGTATTACTGCCAGCTGGCACCGGCTGGCCTATGATGTTGCCGCCAGTGCAGCAGCCATGCTCAGCGCCGGGCTGGATACGCCCTATGTTCAGGCCCTGCAAAACGGACGGTGGCCCAGCACCGATATATTGCCGGAGCGGGAGACGCAGGCAACCGGCCAGCGCCTGGCTGTGCCGGAATTACCCATAAAGCTGTGCCGATAACGCTCAGATGACCGGGCTGGCAGGTTCGGGGTCGCTAATCGGAAACGCCAGATCATAGCCCCAGTTGAAAACAAACCCGTAGCCAACAAAGAAGATCGAAAAGCCCACATCCATCACCAGCGCATGCCACAGGCCCAGGTCCAGCCACCAGGCGACCAGTGGCAGGCTGACCACCAGAAATCCCCCTTCAAAGCCGATCGCATGCAGCGTCCTTAGTTTCACCGTGCGTACCCCCGGCACAGCGCTGCCATGGGTTTTCAGCAGCCAGCGGTCAAACAGCAGGTTGTACTGATAGTTCCAGGCCATGGAGAGCAGGCTGAGAATCAGCGCCAGCACGCCGGCGGTGACGACTTCAGTCTCGACAAGCGCGGCGACGATTAGCGATGTCAGGACGATAGCGATCCCTTCAAACAGCAGGGTGTGGCGGATTCTGTCTCGGGTGTCGCGCATACAGCTCTCCTGAGCGTGTTAGTTACAACGAATAATTCGGCTATTCTGCGTAAAAAATTTATAGTTTATAGTTAGCTACTATCTAAAAATCAGAGAGAAGGGTGGCGGCGATGCGATTTAATCTGGAACAGCTGCGTGCTTTTACCCTCAGCGTGGATCAGGGCTCGTTTTCGGCGGCGGCCCGGCAGCTGGGCAAAGCGCAATCAGCGGTGAGTACGGCGATCTCTAATCTGGAGCTGGACCTGGGGCTGACCCTGTTTGATCGCAGCCGCCGCGAGCCGACGCTTACCGAAGCGGGCCGAACACTGCTGCCCCAGGCGCAGGCCTTGCTGACCCAGGCCCGGCTGTTTGAAGGCCATGCGGATGCGATGTCGGCCGGTGAAGAGGGCCGGTTATCGCTGGCCGTGGAAGAATCGCTGATGGGCGATGCGCTGGAAACGGTGCTGGTACAGCTCGAAGCTGAATTTCCACAACTGGAGCTGGAACTGCTGACCCCGGCCCGCAGTGACATTATTAATCTGATCAGCCAGGGGCGGGTGGATATTGGCCTGATGATCAGTACCGAAGCGCCGCCGCAGGATTTTCGTATTCGGCCCCTGCGCGAGATGATCATGGTCGCTGTGGCCAGCCCGACGCATCCGCTGGCGGCCTTCGAAGCCTTATCCTTTGAGCAGCTGATGGCGTACCGCCAGCTGGTGCTCACCTCCCGTGAAGGGGATGTGCTGGTGACTGAGCAGTTAAGTCGCAAGATCTGGAAAATTGAAAGCCAGTACGGCCTGCTGGAACTGGTCAAACGCTCACTGGGCTGGGCCTGGGCACCCCAGCATATGGTGGCCCCCATGCTTGAGGAAGGCAGCCTCCAGCGCTTGCGGCTGGGCGATAATATGGAGCGCTACCATCGGCTGATCGATCTGATGACCAGTGCCAATTATCAGGAAGGTAAAGCCGGGCAATGGCTGTGCCAGCAATTATCCGAGCTGGCGTTTCTGCGCTAACCGTTGAGTACGAAGCTATAGCCGCTGGCTATGGCTGATGTAGCCCGTATTTACTGGCCTGTAAAGTAGATCGCCTTATACTGTGATGAACGATAACACAGCTTGCAGAACAGGAGCCGAGCATGGTCGCGCAGTTTCAATCCGGCATTACCGCCGAAGCCAGTCAGGACGCTATTTTCCTCACCTTTAATCAGACCGACCAGCCCGATGCGCTGCCTCGTATCAGGGCGATGCTGGCGGCTGTTCCGGCACTGCAACAGCAGTGGCAGGCGCAATATCCTGACGCAGGGTTGCATCTGGTGGCGGCGGTTGGAACAGCATTCTGGCCATTGCTTATAGACGGCCAGGCACCTGCATTGCTGGCACCGTTCCCGGCACTGGCTGAAGGCGAACGGCTGGCCCCGGCAACCCCGGTCGATCTGCTGTTTCATATTCGCAGCGACCGCCATGATCTGAACTTCCAGCTGGCCTGGCAGATCCGTGAGCAACTGGCCGAGGTGGCACAGCTGGTGGACGAGGTACACGGTTTCCGCTACCTGGACAGCCGCGATATGACCGGTTTTGTCGATGGCACCGAAAACCCGGAGGGCGACCAGCGTGCGGAGGTTGCTGTGGTCGGCGATGAAGACCCGACCTTTGCCGGTGGCAGTTATATCCATCTGCAGAAATACATCCACCGCATGCCATTGTGGAACCGCCAGCCACTGCAAACCCAGGAAGACACCATCGGCCGCACCAAAGCCGACAATGTGGAATACGCCAGCAGCGATAAAGCCGCGACCGCACACACCAAACGCACCTCACTGAAAGATGCCGATGGCCAGTCCATCGAAATCCTGCGCCACAGCATGCCCTGGGGTAACAGCCAGCAGTGCGGGCTGATGTTTGCTTCGTACTGCCGAACACCGGCGAACTTCGAGACGATGCTGCGCAGTATGGTGGAAGGGGATGAGCACCAGCAGTGGGACCACCTGCTCAAATACACCCGTGCCGTCACCGGCCAGGCGTTTTTCGCGCCATCGGTTAGTGGTTTGCAAGCGCTGGCCGGGTGATCGTTACCTGCAACCGCTCCTCTTATCGCCAGAAAGCTGGCGATCCGTCGGTTTCCGAGGTTGTGCCAGAAACTAAATCAACCCGCTGTAGCAGTTCGCTCCGCGAACGTCCGTAATCTCTGACGCCCGTGGAACGCTCTGCTACAGGGTACGCATGTGTTGGCCACATGGGTGGATGTTGG
>JAIBDV010000055.1 GCA_024686055.1 Neptuniibacter sp. | reverse complement strand
GTTTTTTTCTAACCACGCGCGTGCTGTGGCGGCATTTGCCATTGTATCTATTGTAGAAAATGACTTTGATGCAATAATAAATAATGTACGTTCAGGTGACAACTTTCTTAGCTCTTTTGCCAGCTGGCTTCCATCCATTGATGACACGAAGTGAATATTTAGTGATGAGCTTTCTTCCGGAGTGTTTTCAGCCAGGGCCCTGCATGTCATCATAGGTCCGAGGTCAGATCCACCCACGCCAATATTAACTATGGTATCAATAGGTTCGCCTGAGTACCCTCGCCACTGGCCCGAATGAATCTCCTGAACAAGCTTTTTCATTCGTACAAGGTTTACCTGAATGTCATCAACAATATTTTCGCCATCAATGAATAATTCTTCGTTTTTAGGTAAACGAAGGGCTGTATGTAATGCGGGCCTTTTTTCAGACTGGTTTACATTTTTTCCTGTGAAAAGCATCTCTATCATCTCAGGAACCTCCCGCTCAGAGGCAAGAGATAGCAGATGTTTTAATGTCAGTTCATTAATGCGATGTTTTGATAGATCCAGTAGGATGTTTTCATGTCTAAAGCTGAACTTATCGAACCGGTTTGTACTATCTTTGAATATCTTAGACAGGTGGGTCTCTTTTAAAAGTGAGCCATGCTTTTTTAATTCATTCCAACTTTCAGATTGCGTCAGGCATTGTTTCATTTATTTGTCTTTTTGTCTGAAATATAAGCACTTAATGCTGCTGCGGTTTCTGGATGCTTTAGGCCAAATGCGATATTGGCAATAAGGTAACCAGATTTGTTACCACAGTCATGGCTTGTGCCTGTCATTTTATACGCATCGACGGGTTGTTCTTTTACGAGTGACTGTATAGCGTCAGTCAGTTGTATCTCTCCGCCTGCTCCTGGGGGTGTTGATGCTAGTAATGTCATTATTCTATAGGGGAGAATGTAGCGTCCGACAATAGCTAGATTGGATGGTGCAGTGGCAGGGTCTGGTTTTTCTATCAAATCTTTTAGTTCGATTGAATGGCCAGATTTTAATGAGAGACCATCACAGTCGACGATGCCGTAACTACTGACACGGTCATCTGCTACCTGCTCAACCATAATTTGAGAATGGCTTAATTCGTTGAATGCAAGGGTCATTCGCTGCAGGTCTGTTAATACTTCTGATTCTTCTATGAGAACATCAGGGAGTAAAACGGCAAATGGTTCATCGGCTAATACAGGTGCTGCACAGAGTACTGCGTGGCCCAGCCCTGCTGGGTTATCCTGCCTTACCGATATGATTTGCACACCGGCAGGAAGAGTGTTTCTGATTGAGTCAAGAATATCTATCTTGCCTTTTTGGCTAAGAGTAGCTTCAAGTTCAAAATTACGATCAAAATGATTCTCGATCGCTTCTTTTCCTGAGCGTGTCACAAGTACGATTTTCTTTATTCCTGCATTAACGGCTTCTTCGATCACATATTGAATGGCGGGTTTGTCGACGACAGGAAGCATTTCTTTGGGAATAGCTTTGCTGGCAGGAAGTACACGTGTTCCAAGCCCTGCAACTGGGATAATTGCTGTTAAAACAGTCACAAACTCCACATCCTTATGTATTGTATGGTGTTAACCTTGAATTCAGGTATGTAATCATACAACGAATATAGAATGTGGTATTGAGTGTTTTGTACTGAACAATAGAGTATTGATTTGTAGTGCTAAGCCCTCGAAGCCCACTTTTCGGGCTTCGAGGTTCAGTACTAGCCCATTTGAGACTGGGTGTAATTCTGAAGGCCTATGCGGTCGATAAGCCCCAGCTGCTTTTCCAGCCAGTAAGCATGGTCCATTTCGGTATCTTCCAGTAACGTATTAAGCATATTACGGGTCTGATAATCCTGTTCTTGCTCGCACAGGGCGATGGTGTCTTTCAGCATGGCATCCACGGCGTACTCAACATCCAGATCGCTACGCAGCATGGAGGGTATATCGGTGCCAATATTAAGCGCATCGCGCTTGTCCATGCAGGGCTTACCTTCCAGAAACAGGATACGTTCGATCAGCAGTGAGGCATGGCCTTTTTCATCTTCGAATTCGTGGGCGATCCGCTCATGCAGCTTTTGCAGGCCCCAGTCGTCGTACATCTGTGAATGGATAAAGTACTGGTCCATTGCGGTCAGCTCGCTGGCCAGCAGACGGTTCAGGGCGTCAATAACGGTTTGCTTACCTTTCATAGAGAGTCCCTCCTTACATCATTGATTGCAGGTAATTTTCATTGCCCAGCTCGCTGAGCAAGTGCTGCTGGGTTTCAATCCAGTCAACATGCTCCTCTTCATACGTCAGAATACCTTGCAGCAATTCTCTGCTGACGAAGTCTTTGACGCTTTCACAATGGGCGATGGCCTCGCGCAGCAATGTCAGCTGGTCCAGCTGGAACGCCATATCGCAGGACAGCATTTCAGCCGTGTGCTCACCAATACGAAGTCGTTCAAGGTGCTGAAGGTTAGGCAGGCCTTCCAGGAACAGGATGCGTTCGATCAGTTCATCGGCCTGCTTCATATCCTTGATCGATTTTTTGTAGGCTTTGCTGTTGAGTGCTTCCAGCCCCCAGTTGCGGAACATACGAGCATGCAGAAAGTACTGGTTAATCGATGTCAGCTCATAGGTCAGGACCTTATTAAGGTGCGCTATGACTGTTTTTTCTCCCTTCATGGTTTCCTCCTGTGGGTGTGCTGGATAAAGCGGTGTGTAAGAGACTTAATCGTAGCGGTTATTTTTTGTTCATTCAATTTATAAATCCTTTAAAATCAATAAGTTGCTAACGATGGTGTTAATGGTTATCAGAGGCCAGTCTGCTAGCGTCTGTATATCTTTGATGGCTGATACAGGGCGGGTGTGCAGGGATGCTGAATTGATATTCAATTTTTTTAAAAAAAAGCTTGCAGGAACAGCAGGTTATCCCTATTATTCGCGTCGCTGACACGGCAAAGCCCGTCAGCAATGCGGTGAGGTGTCCGAGTGGCCGAAGGAGCACGCCTGGAAAGTGTGTATACGGTAACGTATCGAGGGTTCGAATCCCTCCCTCACCGCCACGAATTCAGAAGCCCTGCTCAATATGAGCGGGGCTTTTTCGTTTCCGATCATATGAAATTCCTCCCATATCTGCCAATTCTTCATTTCTGCTGACTCCGCTTCTTATCCAGTGTAGCTTCATCTGTTTTGTGGGACTGGTCCTGCCACCTATATCTGCTACTGTTACGGCCATTGGCAACTACGCGTTTATAAACGTTAGGGAAGTGTATGTTTAAGAAAGTACTGGCATCGGTCGGCATTGGTGGTGCGAAAGTGGATACGGTTGTACTGGCCGCAGACGTTCAGCCAGGTGGTGTATTACCTATTGAGGTGGTGATTGAGGGTGGCGCGGTGTCTCAGGACATCTCCGGGCTCAATCTGGCGTTGATGACGCGTATCAAAGCTGAAGTCGATGACGAAGTCGTATTGCAGAATCATGTGTTGCAAAGCTGGCAGCTGGCGCACGCCTTTGAGATCGCGGCAGGGGATCGCCGGGTGATACCGATGCAGCTGGAAATCCATCCAGAAACCCCACTCACGGCTTTGGCCTGTGGTGATAACCGCTCCACCGTTTGGCTGCAGACCGGGCTGGAAATTGATCTGGCGCTGGATGCCGATGACATTGATCCGATTAATGTTGTGCCGACACCCGGCATGATGGATGTACTGGTTGCGGCTGAGCGCTGCGGCTTGCAGCTGGTAAAAACTGACGTCGAGTCGGGCCAGGTAAACGCGCCAGGCTTCCGGTCGACACTGGGCTGCTATCAGGAGCTTGAATACCGTCCGCAAGGCTGGCTGACCTCGCTGAATGAGGTTGAGCTGACGTTGCTGCCACAGCCGGGTGTCACCCATGTACTGGCTGAAGTTGACCGGATGATGCGTGGCGATGCCTATATCGCCCTGAGCTTCCCGGATGGAACAGGCGTGGATCAGGTTGAAGCGCAGTTGCGCCAGCAGCTGGGACTTTGATCTGAAGCAATAGCAGGATGACCTTCGGCCCGGGTTGAAGGTCTGTCGTACCTATAGGTGCTTTCCCTGGCTTGTTTGCCGGAGTACAGTGATTGACTGGATCAAACCATGAACAAGTCACAGGGAAGCATAGCAATGTCTCAAGCCACGCTGTTACGTGAAGATCAGGAAGGCGTTTGTATACTGACGCTGAATCGCCCGGATGCCTATAACGCGCTGTCCATTGAATTTATGGAGAGTCTGTCTGAAATGCTGGATCAGATAGCGACTGACGAAAGTGTCAGAGTCGTGATGATTCGGGGCCAGGGGCGTGGCTTCTGTGCGGGCCACGATCTCAAGCAGATCATGGCCTCACCGGAAGAAGAATTCCATAGCCTGACCTTCCAGCGTTGCTCCAGACTGATGCAGCAGATCACCAACCTTCCGATCCCCGTTATTGCCCATGTCACCGGCATTGCGACCGCTGCGGGCTGTCAGCTGGTCGCCAGCTGCGATCTTGCGGTGGCGGCTGATAACAGTCGTTTTGCAACGCCGGGTGTTAATATAGGCCTGTTCTGTTCGACTCCGATGGTGGCACTCACCCGTGCAGTACAGCCAAAGCATGCGCTGGAAATGCTCTACCTGGGTGAGGCAATGGATGCGCACCGGGCGGCGGAGATCGGGCTGGTCAACTGGGTTGTACCCCGTGAGGCAATCAGTGATTTTGCCATGCAGAAGGCTCGCCTTGTTGCGAGTAAATCCCGTGCCACCCTGGTACTGGGTAAGCGCGCCTATCATGTGCAAAAGGATCTGCCGCTGGCTGAGGCTTACGCCCATTGCAGTAAAGTCATGGTTGAAAACCTGCAGCTGGATGATGCCAAAGAGGGTATTGAAGCGTTCGTCGAAAAGCGTAAACCCAACTGGCAACATCGCTGAATATATCTGAGAGCGTACGGCTGGCAATGGTCGGGCGGCCATGGATAATGACTCAACTCATGACTTGAATCGAGATGTAATGACCACCCTAACGCCCGCGCCAGGGGCAGAGCTCAGCAGTATGCTTGAAGCACTGACTGAGCCTGCCGCGCTACTATCACCTGACTACCGCATTCTGGCAGTCAATCATGCCTACCTTCGCTATTACGGCCATCAGGCCCCGGTTGGCGGGCGCTGTTATGAAATCTCCCACGGCTATAGCGCACCCTGTGATCAGGCGGGGGAGCTGTGCCCGCTAAAGGGCTGCCAGCAAAGCGGCAGTCGGCAGCGGGTACTGCACCTGCATAATACCCGGCACGGTGAGGAGCATGTGGATGTTGAGATGATCCCGGTTTTCAACGCGCAGCAGCGCGCGGAATATTATCTGGAGATTATCCACCTGGTACGCGGTGCCTGTGCCGATGCCCAGGGTGAAGGGCTGGTTGGCCGCTCGGCCGCGTTTAATCAGATGCTGTCGATGATCCAGCGGGCAGCGCCCAGTGAGATTAGCGTGCTATTGCAAGGCGAGTCGGGCACGGGTAAAGAGCTGGTGGCCCGTGCGGTACATGAGAGCAGCCCGCGTGCTAATCAGCCCTTCGTCACCGTTGAGTGTTCCGGGCTCAGTGAAAACCTGTTCGAGAGTGAGCTGTTTGGCCACGAGCGAGGGGCTTTTACCGGCGCGGTCAGCCGGAAGTCCGGGCTGGTATCGGCGGCTCACGGCGGCACTCTGTTTCTGGATGAGATTGGCGAAGTGCCGCTGGGGTTACAGGTGAAACTGCTGCGGCTGATTGAAACCGGCAACTACCGTACCGTCGGCGGGCTGGAGTTGCAGCATGCGGATTTCCGGCTGGTGTGTGCAACGCACCGGGACCTTGAGGCGATGGTGGAGCAGGGCGCATTCCGCCAGGATCTGTACTACCGTATCAGCACCTTTCCCATTGGCCTGCCGCGGCTGGCGGAACGCTGGGAAGATCTGCCGTTACTCTGTGAAGTGCTGCTTAAGCGCATTCCCGGTGCGGGTCAGGTTCAGGTTACGGAGCCAGCGCTGGCGGCGCTGCGAGGCTATGCTTTTCCGGGCAATATACGTGAGTTGCGTAACCTGCTGGAGCGGGCGGTACTGTTGACGGATGATCAGCGGATACGGCCCCAGCACCTGCCACCCCGACTGACTGAGGGAGCGAGTGTGGTCAGCGTGCAAGCTGAGGCGACGACACCGCTGCCGGTGATGACGCTGGTGGAGCAGGAGCAGCACTACCTGCGCCAGCTACATCAGCAGTTTGATGGTGACAATCGCGCGCTGGCAGCCCGGCTGGGTATCAGTGAGCGTACCCTCTATCGCAAGCTCAGCCAGCTGGCTTGAGCCTCCCTTCCTTTTATTGCCTGACCTGACAGATATTGGCGTAATGGCTGACATCTGTTACGGGTCTGCGCTTTGTTCAGCTCCGGCAATTGACTACAATGGCGGCTTTATTCTGTTTGTTGGAGGTTACGCCGTTGAAGTCACTCTATTTGCCGGGCTTGCTGGCGACTGTACTGCTGACCGCCTGTACTGATGCCACTGTTAAACCGCAACCCGAAGCGGCGCCGATCACGCCCCCGCAAACAGCAGAACAGCCTGCAGCAGCGCAGCCTGAATTGCCAGTGGTGGTGACGGCTGCCGATTTTGAACGGCTGGAATCCCGTTTCAGCCTGGCCCAGGAGCAGCTGCTTGGCCTGATCACAGAAAGCGCTCAGACGCGGGCATTAAACAAGCGCATCTTGCTGCAACTGCAAGCGCTGCAGAATAACCAGAATGCTGCAGGTACGGCCGACGGCATGGAGGGGGATTATGATACCTCCGCTCTGGACTCCGTGCTGGAACAGCTGCTGATGGTTACCAATGATATGGGAGTCGCCAGCAGTACGGGTGGCACTAACTTCCAGATGGCGATGACCTACATTCGTGCAGGCAAGTGGAAGGTGATTCGCTACAACCGAATTACCGGCGAAACCTGGCTGGCGCAGGGCAGTGACTGGCAGTTACTGCAGGATGATGAGGTTCTGGTTGAGTCGAATTATCAGGTGCTGATGATCAGCGGAGAAGATCTGCTGGTGCAGGATGAAGGTGTACACAAAGGCTTTATAGCTGCGCGTATGGACCGTACCAGTGGTCGTATGTGGTGGCTTAATAAGATGGTCTGGCAGGCTTATTCCGAATGAGCGAGCGCAGTGCTGACGACCTGATCCGGCTGTTTGATCAGTGCTTCTTGCAGGGTGAGAACACCCGCCTGATACGCGGGGATGATGAGCCCATCTATCTGCCTGCTGATGACCAGCTGCCGTATCATCGTGTGGTGTTTGCCCATGGTTTTTTTGCCAGCGCCATGCATGAAATTGCCCACTGGTGCGTGGCGGGGCCAGAGCGCAGGCTGCTGGAAGATTTCGGCTACTGGTATAAGCCGGATGGCCGCACGGCGGATGAGCAGGCGCAGTTTGAACAGGTAGAGATTAAGCCCCAGGCGATGGAGTGGCATTTCTCGGCGGCGTCTGGCCATCGATTTGTGTTCAGTGCGGATAATCTGTCGTCTGCGATCGGTGCCAGCGAGCAGTTCAAAACTGCTGTGCAGGCTCAGGCGCTGGTGTATCTGGAGCAGGGCCTGCCTGAACGGGCGCAACGCTGGAGTGATACCTTGCGAGCGTTTTATCAGACTGGTGAAGCCAGCGTGGCCGACTTCAGTCTGGAAGGGCGTTAAGGCTGACGCGCGCGGAGCGCGCTGCTACACGGTCGTTTGCCAGGCTGTAGCAGTTCGCTCCGCGAACGTCTGGGGTCTGGTGCAGTACTCGCTCAGCCAGCTTTAATTCTGGTGCTTATGCTGGTGGCCTTCGCCTTTATTGTGGCTCATCTTCATGCCACCCATCACACTGCGCACTGGCAGTTTCAGCACCTGGCGGCTGCCATCGGAAAAATTCAGCGTCAGATCAATTTGCTGATCCGTTTTAAGCTGTTCTTTCAGGCCGATCAGCATCACATGCAGGCCACCCGGTTCCAGGGTGACTTCGCCATTAGCGGGCAGCTCAACCTTGTCGATTTGACGCATGCTCATCACGCCATCTTTATGGGTGTGGGTGTGCAGCTCCACCACCCTGGCAGCGCTGCTGCTACCACCGATCAGTGACACGGCCTTGTCGCCGTTATTCAGAGTCATAAACGCGGCGCTGTTAGTCTGGCCTGGCGGCACGGCGCGGGCGTAAGGGGCTTCGACAATCACATCGGCCAGTACAGAGCTGCTTAACAGAGCGGCCGTCAGGGCCAGGGCTTTCTTCATCATGTTACGTTCGTCCTTTTACAGAAGCTGGCGCATAGCATCGGCCAGCTCATCCGGGAAACCATTGTGTAATACGGTACTGCTCAGGGTGCCTTTAGCATCGATCAGATAGATCCGTGAGCTGTGATCGACAGCGTAGCCCATGGCAGAATCTTCCAGTTTTACAATTCGATAAAACGCACCGTACTGGCGTACGACCGCATCAATCTGTTCGCGGCTGCCGGTTGCGCCAATCATGCTGGGGTAAAAATACTCGGCATATTCTTTTAGCCGGGCAGGGGTGTCGCGTTCCGGGTCAACGCTGACAAACAGCGGTTGTACGCGGGCCTGTTGTTCAGGCGTCAGCTGGTGGATAGCGGTGGCCATCATCCCCAGGCCGGTCGGGCAGACATCCGGGCAGGAGGCGTAGCCGATGTACATTACTACCACCTTGCCCCGCTGCTGAGCCAGTTCGAATGACTGACCGGCAACATCCAGTTTGAAATCCCCGCCAAGCTTTTCACCCATCTGCACCCGCTGCTCCATGGAGCGCGGGGACATGTAATACGCGGTGGCCATCCCGGCCAGCAGAATCAGTGTCAGAACAAGCAGGTTACGCAGTGTTTTAAGCATTTTTGAGTTCATTTGGCCTGAAACCTGAATTGAGTGCTGATACGGGCGTCATCTGTTGCGGCAAGTACACGCGCCTGCCAGGTCATCTCGCCGGTGACGCAGACCGCCAGCTCGGTACTGCCCTGCCATTTGCCGGGACTGCCTTCCACCGGGCTTAGCTGAACCTGGTTGATGCCCATGTACATATCCCGGCCCTGCAGATCCACCATCACCGATTGAGCCGGGATGTTGTCCAGCTGTACGGTAAAGGTTAGCGGGGTTGCTGCGTGAATGCGGCTTTTATCCAGCTGCATACTGACACTGAGCTGATCCAGCTGGGTTTTACAGCCTGCGGTGGTTACCTCGCAGTCGGGCTCGGGCAGCTGAATATCACCTTGCAGCGCATCCTGTTGTACCAGATCGGGCAGCCAGATGGCTGCCGCCAGTGCAGCGATACCTGCGCCGGTTAGCGCCAGCTGGCGTACCGAAGTTGTCTGTTTGCTCATAAATCACCTTTGCGGCCAAGCATACTGGCCCGCTTCTGCAGAAGAAATGCGACAGATTGTCGCACCCGCACTAGCTCAGCGTAAACAGTTCTGTAAGGCCTGTTCAAAGGCATCCCAGTTCTGGTCAGCCTTGCTGATCAGTTCCAGCCGGGAGTCACGGCGGTAGCTGATCGGCTGGCTGTGGCAGTCGCTGCCCACCCGGTTGATACTGATGCTCATATCTCCGGCGCGAAACACCCCTTTGGCGCGCAACAGCTCCGGCCACTGCTCAATCAGCGTAAACAGTGCGGTGGGGTCAAACTGCTGACTGGCATGGTAGAGCCAGCCGCAACTGACAAACTCACCATCACTGCCTTCCAGCCGAACCGGTTTACCGGGCTCCGGTGCGGCAGGCGCAGCGGGTGCTGCATGGTGATGATGGTGGTGGGCATCCGGTGTCTTGGCACTGTGCAGGCTGATGGGCTGATACGCCAGCAGTGTCTGGGGAATCTGTGCCTGCTCGGTGGTAATCACCGCCTGCTTGGGCGGGTACAGCTGCTCAGCCTGCTGCACCATGGCGGCCAGCTGCTCGGGTGCGGCCTGGTCAGCCTTATTCAGCACCAGCACATCGGCCAGCTGGATCTGATCACGGAACACCGGCTGGCTGGCGATCTCTGGCTGGCTCAGATTACGCGGGTCGACCAGGCAGATCATGGCCTGCAACTGGATAACCCCGGCGAAAGGGGCAGCGGTGAGGGTGTCGATAATCCCGGTCGGGTGGCCCAGCCCGGTGGGCTCGATAAGCAAACGGTCAGGTCGGGTACGGCGGATCAGCGTGGCCAGAGTAGTACTCAGTGCCGGGCCCAGCGTGCAGCAGAAACAGCCCCCGGCCAGTTCCTTGATATGAACACCATCGTGGCCCTCCAGCTGAGCTTCATCGACGCCGATCTGGCCGAATTCATTGACCAGTACAGCCCAGCGCTCCTCGGCAGGTTTGTGTGCCAGCAGGTGATTAATGGCGGTGGTTTTACCGCTACCCAGGAAGCCGGTAATGATATTAGTGGGCAGATTTTTGATCGGTTGCATGGGGTCTCATCTGTTACAACATAACTTTACGACAGTGTATCGGGCTGCCATAAGAGAGGGAAGGGAGGCTGTAAAAATTATACGTAATGAGATTGCAAATGATTCGCAACTGCTATAAAGTCCGCTCTGTGTTGGCGCATAGCGCTGCACATGCCGCATGGGAGGCCTGTTTCTTGGTGGGCAGGCGTCCCTCTTTTATAGCATCTCCCCGCTATACAATATTCGCAGCAAACCTGATTGACGAGCCCTGGTGGCCCGTTTTTTATTGTCTGCCGTTTGTGCCAGGCTGTTTCAGAGGGCTGTTTTTGGCAGGTTAAACTATTTCACAAAATGCTATTGCAAATCATTATCATTACGTTAATATGGATCTCGCTTACCGGCACACAGCGCCGCAACCCTCACCTCACTGATGTTGCGCTGGCCATTATTCGACTGACAGCGGGTAATGGTGCTGAGCCTTCGGGCTCAGTCAGGTGTCAGATTTCCAGGCGTTGACAGGTCTGGTACAAGCATACGGCTCTTGTCATTGAAGCGATCAATTCTGCCGGGCAGGTTACTGCCCGGCATTTTTTTGTGTTTTTTTCAGCGTGCTGGCCTGGCAGGCGAGCCATTACCGCGGCACAGCACAAATCTCAAAAAACATACAAAATAGTATTGCAAATCATTATCATTACGATAATATAGGCCTCGCTTTCAGGCACACAGTGATGAAAACCTCACCTCACCTCGTTTTTCATCTCACTGCCAGCTTGTACGACAGTTTACTGTTGAGGGTGTCTGCTGGTTTGCTTCGTGCAATCAGATTTAAGCAACGGCTCTTGTCATTGAAGCGATC
>JAIBDV010000373.1 GCA_024686055.1 Neptuniibacter sp. | reverse complement strand
CCGATGTTTATGATCCGCCGTGGCGAGTTCAAGTACATCTGCTGTAAAGGTGACCCGGACCAGTTATTTAATCTGGTCACCGACCCTCAGGAACGTAACAACCTGTGTAACGATCCAGCCCATGCCGATCTGCTGACAGCCCTGCGCCGTGAAGCTGCTGAGCGCTGGGACTCCGATGCCATCAGCCAGGCCGTTATTATCAGCCAGAAACGCCGCAGGCTGATCGCCGCCGCCCATAAAAAGGGCGTCGAACCCAAATGGGACCATCAGCCGATGGTTGATGCCAGCACCCAGTACATGCGTAACAACATCGACCTGGATGATCTGGAAAAGCGGGCCCGCTTTCCCCAGGTCGGCACTGAATAACGCACCGCCAACAGACAACCACCGCTCTCTTTAAATAAAAATAACAGGAGCCACATCATGTCTATCAAACAGCCACTGCGCCGTTTAACAACCGCCATCAGCCTCAGCATCGCCCTGTCAGCCACAGCACAGGCAGCAGAACCGGCCGAGTGCAGCACCGTGCACTTCACCGATCCGGGCTGGACCGATATTACCTCCACCAACGCGCTGGCCAGCACCCTGCTGACCGCACTGGGATATAAGACCGAGATCAGCACCCTGGCCGTGCCCATCGGCTTTGAAGCACTGAAGAATAACGAGATTGATGTTTTTCTGGGGAACTGGATGCCCGCCCAGCAACGCTTTATCGACACCTATGCCAAACCCGGTGATATCGATATAGTCGGTGCCAATCTGGAGGGTGCCAAATTCACCCTGGCCGTACCGCGTTATGTTTATGACGCCGGGGTCAAAGACTTTGCCGACCTGGCAAAATTTGGCGACAAGTTCCGCCAGCGCATTTATGGCATTGAGGCCGGTGCCCCCGCCAACCAGCTGCTGCAGAAAATGATCAGCAGTGGTGACTTCAACCTGGCAGACTGGCGGCTGGTCGAGTCCGGCGAACAGGGCGTGCTGGCCCAGGTGAAACGGGAAGAAAAGCGCAAGAAATTCATCGTTTTCCTGGGCTGGGAACCACACCCGATGAACAGCACCTTTGATATGGCCTACCTGACCGGGGGTGACAAGTACTTCGGCGCTAACTTTGGTGGCGCCACCATTCATACCGTCACGCGTAAAGGCTATAGCAAAACCTGCCCCAACGTCGGCACCTTGCTGAGCAATCTGAAATTTAATCTACGGATGGAAAATGAAATGATGGGCCGTATTCTGGATAATGGCGAAAAGCCACCGGTAGCGGCACTCAACTGGCTGCGGGAGAACTCCGAGGTACTGGATAGCTGGCTGGCCGGTGTTACCAGCCGGGATGGATCACCCGCTAAGGCCGTGGTCACCGACTACCTGCTGTCTCAGTAAACAGCCTGATACGCAATAGAACAGCGATTTACCCCTGCCACCCACCGTGCCAGGGGTCTTTTTATCACCCGCCAGGCAAGATGCCTGCACTCCATCTGCCCAGAGGCTTATTTATGTCCTTGCATCACCACCTGCCGTTTTTACGCTGGGGCGCTCAGCTCAATCGCCGCCAGTTACAGGCCGATGCCATGGCAGGCCTGACCGGTGCCGTTATCGTGCTGCCGCAGGGGGTGGCGTATGCGCTGATTGCCGGTATGCCCGCCGAGTATGGCCTCTACACCGCCATTGTCACCGCCATCGTGGCGGCGCTGATGGGGTCGTCTCTGCACCTGGTATCAGGCCCGGCGGCGGCCCTGTCGATTGTGGTGATGAGCGTAGCCAGCGGCCAGGGCGCACAGACTCCAGCAGACTATATCGCCATTGTACTCAGCCTTACCCTGCTGGCCGGGCTGATCCAGCTGGCGCTGGGCTTGATGCGGCTGGGCACCCTGGTTAACTTTATCTCGCACACCGTGGTGGTCGGCTTTACCACCGGGGCCGCCATCCTGATCGCCGCCAGCCAGCTCAAGTATGCACTCGGCTTGCAGCTCCCTGCCGGGCTGTCGTTTATTGATACCCTGGCCAGCCTGGCAGCGCAGCTGGAACAGATCAATCTTTACGCCCTGGCCATCGCCCTGACCAGCCTGTTCAGCGCCCTGCTGATCCGTCGTATCAACCGCAAGCTTCCCCACCTGTTACTGGGCCTGCTCAGCGGGGCATTGATGAACTACCTGCTGCAGGGCCAGCACCACCAGGTGATGCTGGTCGGCGCACTGCCAGGCACTTTACCGCCCTTTACGCCGCCCTCACTGTCAGCCGACAGCCTGCAGTCGCTCGCCTCGGGTGCGCTGGCAATCGCTCTGCTGGGGCTGATTGAAGCGGTTTCTATCGCCCGCTCTATCGCCATTCGCTCCCACCAACAGATTGATGGCAATCAGGAGTTTATCGGCCAGGGGCTGGCTAATATCATCGGCAGCCTGTTCTCCTGTTTTGCCGGGTCCGGCTCGTTTACCCGCTCCGGGGCCAACTACGATGCCGGGGCACAAACCCCTATGGCCGCTATTTTTGCCGCCCTGTTACTGGTGCTGATTATTCTGCTGATTCCCGGCATTACCCAATGGCTGCCTTTGCCCGCCATGGCGGGCAGCATCCTGCTGATCGCCTGGAACCTGATTGACCTGAGCGCCCTGAAACAGATCGCCCGCGCCCATCGCAACGAGGCGACCATCCTGCTGGTGACGCTGGCCTCCACTCTGTTCACCGAGTTGACGCTGGCCATCTACATCGGGGTCATTTTATCGTTACTGTTCTATCTCAAGCGCACCTCACAGCCGACACTGATGACCGTCGCCCCGCTCACCCAGAGCCCGCAACGATCACTGCGCAGCCAGCAGCGGTATCAGCTGCCGGTATGCCCTCAACTCAGTATTGTGCGGCTGGATGGTTCACTGTTTTTCGGTGCGGTCAGCCATGTGCAGCAACAGCTGCGCCAGCATATAGAGCAACAGCCCGGTTGCAGCGTGCTGCTGATTGCAGGTAAGGGGATTAACTTTATTGATGTGGCGGGGGTAGAGATGCTGATACAGGAACAACAGCGACTGAAAAAGCAGGGCATCACCCTGGCCTTCTGTTCACTGAAAGGAACGGTACTGGATGAGCTGGACGCGCTGGGTTACCTGAGCCACCTCGATAACCGGTTTATCTATCCGACCGCCCAGGCAGCCCTGGCAGATTGCACCAGGCTGCTGGACCCGGCGATCTGCAAAACCTGTGTGCAGCCAGTATTCCAGGAATGCCCATCAGACACCGGCCTGATCAGGGTGCAGGCGGTTCCGTCGTCCCCGCCTCAAGGGCAGCAATAAACAGCGGTTCCAGTATGGTCGCCAGCCCGGTGACACTCTTCTGGCGGCTCAGCTGGTCCAGCGCGAGGTAGAGGTCTTTCTTCTCGCCCTTGCTCAGGGTATCCAGCAACGGGCTGACGCCAATATCCCCCAGGCTCAGCGT
>JAIBDV010000210.1 GCA_024686055.1 Neptuniibacter sp. | reverse complement strand
GCCAGCGGGCACTGGAATTGTTCACCGTTACGGTGCGCCATACTGAGGTAGCTCTGACAGACTTGCTTCATGCCGAGCTCCTGGTCCGCCAGTCGCCGGGCCAGTCGCTGTGCCGTGGCGCGGATGGTTTCACTGTACAGTTGCGACTTTGAATCGAAGTGACTGTAAAAGGCCCCTCTGGTCATACCTGCTGCCTGCATCACTTCATTGATACCCACCTGATCAAAGCCCTGTTTGCTGAACAGCTCGCCTGCGGCACGGAGAATGCGCTGTCGGCTGTCGGTTTTGTGCTCTGGGTGCCAGCTCATATCTGTGCTCCATCGATGTCTGTGGTGAGAACCGGGTAGTGTTGCAGTGTGCCAGAATCGAAAAATATGTTCTTGATCATATTCTGTTCGGCACGCAGTCTGCAGCTACTAATATGACTGTGAACAGAGAGGAATTGATTATGCAGCAAGCTATTCAGATCCTGGGCCCGACCTTCAGTACCTTCGTGCGTACGGTGATGCTGTGTTGTGAAGAAAAGGACATTCGTTATCAGGCCGGACTGAGCTGGGATGGAAACGAGATCGGCTTCAAAAGTGCTGAGCGTTATGCACTGCACCCCTGGGGCAAGGTTCCGGTGATTAAACATCAGGCGCTGACGCTCTATGAAACCGCCTCGATTCTGCGTTATCTCGACGACACCTTCGATGGTATCGCGTTACAGCCAGCCGACCCGGCTCAGCGGGCGCTGGTGGACCAGTGGTGTGGTGCTTTAAGCAGCTATGTGGATAAAGCGCTGGTGCGGGATTATCTGCTGGAGTTTGCCTTCCCCAAAGGGGAGAACGGTGCGGTCAGGCTGGCTGAGGTGGCCCAGGCTGAACCCGCTGTCAAAGAGACGCTGGCGTTGCTGAATACTCAGCTGGGTGAGCAGTCATTCCTGTGTGGTGAGCAACTGAGCCTGGCGGATCTGATGGTGTTGCCGATGCTGGATTACCTGGCGGGGTTGCCACTGGGAGGGGGTCTGCTGGCTGAGCAACCTGTGTTAAATGCTTACTTGCAGCGCCTGCGTGCACGACCGTCAGCCCGGACGGTCCTTCAAACTGCCAGCTGAGTGGCCAGCCAGGTTTGAAGCTTTTCAAATGCAGCGCTCGCCGGGCGCTGCTTCGACCAGAGTAACGCGTAGCCGTAGGGGCTGTCGTTCTCCACCTCACAGGCCACCACCAGTGAGCCCTCTGCCAGCTCCCGCTGGATCATTTCCCGGTCAAACAACAAAAACAGATCCCCCAGCATGCAGGCCTCGATCGCCTGAGCGCCGTTCTGCACCGACATGCTGCACCGTTGCCGGTCGGCCTGAATACCATGGCGAGCAAACCAGCATTGCCAGCGGTCGCTGTGGGCGGCGATATCCAGCAAGGGCTGGTGCTGTAGCTGATGGGCGTCCAGTGGCTGGCTGAAGCGTTTGAGCAGGGCGGGGCGGCAGACAATCACAGATTGTTCTGCCAGTAAAAACTGTTGATTCAGCTGAGGCCAGCGGTTGTTGCCGTAGCGGATCAGACCATCTACATCCTGGCTATCGGCGGTGACCTGCTGGGTAGTTGCCTGCACCGACAGCTCAATCTCCGGATGCTGAGACTGGAAGTCACCGAGCCGGGGCATCAGCCAGCGGGTAGCAAAGATCGGTGCGCAGCTGATGCGGACGACCGGCTGGGCGGGCTGCAACGCCAGTTCGGCCGCATGGTGCAGCTGATGCAGGGGCTGGTTGATACTCTGGTAAAGGGTGCGCCCCGGCTCGGTCAGCCGGACCTGTTTATCCAGCCGTTGAAACAGTTTATAGCCTAGCTGTTGCTCCAGATTACGGATCTGGTGGCTGACGGCCGACGGGCTGATATGCAGCTGTTCAGCCGCCAGCTGAAAGCTCTCGACCCGTGCGGCGCAGGCAAAGGTGTTAAGGCTGTTGAGTGGAATTCTGAAATGCATACGGATGAGCTTATCTCACCTGTGGTCGGAGGATAAGCCTTTTGTCAGTGTGCGGGCCTGACACTAGCCTGTGGGTAATCTACGGTCTGGTTAAAAGGTGAACGCTATGATTAATAACATAAAACGTACAGCGAGTGGCGCGATCGACATGGATTTCTATATCGCTCAGGGGCGTCAGTTACGGGCCGTTGAGATGCAGAGGTTATCTATTAGTAGAGGGCAAAAATTCATCTGCTGGTTACGACGGTGTTTTTCCAGCGCCGGTACTGAGTCAGGTCAGCCGGTAAAACCTTGCGGCAAGTCAATTGGGGCTTAAGTAGCACAGAATGAAGCCTGTCGAGATGGTAGTTTAGCCGGTCGCTATCGCGATGAATTCAAACAGTGCTGTTGGCCATTTTGATGACGGAGCTGTAATCTGTGAATTCAGAAACCGGCCTGGTGGCCGATAAAGTGGTAGATCAATATAAGCGGTGGTGACAGGGTCTTACCTGATCAGTATGAAATCCGCCACCACGGGTCTTTCTGACCGCTGATGGGCTGGAATCAGCTCCAGGCGAGTATAAAAGCGACACGTAACAGGCTGCAGGCAGTTAACTGGCTGACCATCACAGCACAGATTATGCAGCGTCCATGGCGTTTGTGTCTGAGAGAACAATGGCTTTGTGATGAGTCTCAGGTACGGCTGGTGTTCATGGGCCGCTAGAATAAGGAGAAAATAGCAAGTGGCGACATCCGATAAAGATTGGCAGAGAGCGCGAGAGCTTCACCCGGTACTGGTGCAGCGATATCTGAACGGCTTCTTTACTGAAGTGGATTCCATTACGCAGAATCGCGGCACGGATCTGCGTTCCCCTTACCGGGATCTGTATAAACTGATCAGTGAGCGGGACAAACTGATTCCCGAACTGTTCGAAGGGATGACCCACAGTAATATGTGGGTGCGGGTACTGTCCTGGAAGCGCCATGGGCTGCTGACCAAAGAAGAAGAACGTACCTTTACCTTTGAGATCCAGGAAGCACTGCGCAAAGTCTCGGTTGATCGTTGATTTTACGCCGGGCCGCGGTATTCACCGCGCCCTTCACGCATCCCCTCTGATTTGCTATGCCAGTGGCCTCAGCGTTGTAGAAACTGCTGGCGGATCTGGTAATCGTCGATCAGCCGATTGGCATAGCGGGTTGACTCGGCTGGGATACTGGCCGGTAGTTCGGGTAATACACAGCCGGAGTTAATCAGAAACTGGATCAGTGGCTGATCAAACTGTTGCATGGCATTGATTAGCAGCGCTGGATAGCTGTTCAGATCTGCGCCGTGTTGCTGCAGTCGGCTTAGATGCAGTGGCAGCTGGCTGGCGTTGCAGTTCTCCACACACAGTTGCAGCAGCCCGCGGCCCTGACTGTCCGGCTGCTGGACATCAGCGCCAGCAGCCAGCAGCACGCTTAATAATCCCAGGCTGTCCGTTTGCGTAAGCGCCAGGGCGGTTAAGGGCTCACCGGTTGCGCTGGGCGTAGATGGCAGACCGCCTTTACTCAGAATCAGCGCCAGCGCACGGGCCTGGCTGGCGTGAATGGCCAGCTCCATCACGGTCTGGTTCTCGTGTACCGGGCTGTTCAGGCTCTGACTATCAAATTTATTCAGTAATGGTCCCAGCTTTTCCAGCTCGCCATTTTCGATCGCTTCGATCAGTTTTTGCTCACGACCTTTCAGAAATTCAAACATTCGCTACCTTCACTGATCTGTTAAAAATATCCACAGCTGCCTTGCGCTCAATCGCCAGCGACTGTAACGGCATTCAGCCGCGCTGTTTACTTAATATATTGGTCATTTTCTGTTGCCACAGCTCAGACAGGCCGGGCAGGGCAATCGCCTCTTCCAGCTCGGCGATGATTGGTGTCCTGCTGCGATACAGCTGCCAGAAACGGGCAATGCTCCAGTCAGGATTCACCCGGTCGAGGCGCTCGAATGTATCACCGGCAGCGGCGCTGCCCTCTTCAAGTACCCGGAAATACCAGCCGCTCAGGCCCTGACTGTCGATAAACTTCACCAGCGCCGGTTCTTCAAAGCGAACGTTAATCTTCCAGCAGGGCTTGCGCGGTTCACTGACCTGCAGGCGGGCACTGCCCAGCTGCCAGATATCGCCGATACAGACGTCGTCAGCGCACAATTGTGGCGTGCTGAAGTTCTCCCCCATGGTGCCGGGGCGCAGCTGGCTTTCCAGCGCTGGAAATTCAGCGGCCAGTTGCTGATATTCGAGTGCTGAATACTGATGTACCGCTTTATCCGGGCCACCGTGATTAACAAGATCAGCCTGCTCATCACCGGCCAGCCCGGCAAAGGTGATGTTGACCGGACCACTGACAGTGTCTTTAACAATGGCGCTGGGCTTGCCATGGGGCCCCAGTGGCTGGGTTTTGCCCTGGTAAAGGTCGGTGATGGTGGTCTGCATAGCGGCTATCCTCGGTGATCGTCCTGATACGGGGCAGTCTACGTGGCAGCGCAAAAAAAGCCAGCCCGGCAAAGGCTGCTGACAGTCATTGTCAGCAGGGGGCAGGCACACTGCTGTTCGACATCAAAATAGTCCAACAGGAGCTGTAAACAATGACGACCACCGTGATGGAAATGGTTAACTTTACCCTCAAACCTGGTACTGATAATGCTCAGTGGCTGGCCAGTGCGGCTGAGTTAGAGAGCTTCCTGCTTCAGCAGTCTGGATTTCTATATCGCTCTTTGACGCAGGATGAGCAGGGTCTCTGGTACGATGTTGTGTTCTGGCAGGATATGGACGCTGCGGTTGCCGGAGGGAAGGCGTTTATGGCTTCCAGTCAGGGCCAGCAGATGTGTCAGTTTATCGAGCTGGAGACGGTAAAAATGCGCCACATGCCGGTGAGTGTTGAGCTGATGAGTTGCCAGGGTGCCGGCTGACGTAGATTGAATGTGTTGTAATCAGTAAAGGATCACCATGCAGAAAGGCGAGCGCCTGTTTCAGTTACTAACCCTGCTGCGTAGCCGTCGTACCGTGATGACAGCGGCGCAGCTGGCGCAACGGCTGGAGGTGTCTGAGCGCACCATTTATCGAGATATGCAGGCGCTATCCCTGTCAGGGATTCCCATTCAGAGTGAAGCCGGGGTAGGTTATCGCCTGCAACCCGGCTTTGCTGTACCGCCGCTGATGTTTGACGAAGCGGAGCTGGAAGCATTGCTGCTGGGGGTGCGGATGGTGCAGGGCTGGAGTGATAAAAGCCTGGGTCAGGCTGCCGACCGGGCCCTGCAGAAAATTCATGCTGTCTTGCCTGAAGCATTACATCAGCGTCACTGCGATCAGCCCGAATGGCTGCTAGTGCCCGATTACTTTCAGCACAACAGTCAGTACAGCGATCAGCTGCGTGGCGCGATAAAAGCCTGCCTGCGCGTGTCGATTGATTATCAGCGCGCAGACAACATGCCTTCGCAACGAACGCTGTGTCCGCTGGGGCTGGTGTACTGGGGCAAGGTCTGGTGTCTGCTGGCCTGGTGTGAATTACGTGGTCAGTACCGGCAGTTCCGGCTGGACCGGATTCAGGCATTACAGGTACTGGAGGTGCACTTCAGCACCGGCCCTGACTGCAACCTGCAGCACTGTCTGCAGGTAATGACAGCGGAAGAAACCGCGAAACATACCTAGCGTTGCTGTTTGCTGTGGTCCTGCTGCTGAGTCAGGGCATGATGCCCATGGAATGCGCTGCTACAGCGGTAGCAGACCATTCCACGGGCGTCCGGTTACAAACAGAGGGTTCAGAAGCCCAGCTGGTCGCGCAGGTTGTAGTACCAGGCACCCATGGCCGTCAGCGGGATACGGAATGTCCGGCCGCCGGGGAAGTTGGGCTGCGGCAGGCGGGTGAACACATCGAAGCGTTCTGCCTGACCTTTGATCGCTTCAGCCATCACCCGACCCGCCAGGTGGGAGCTGGCGACACCGTGACCGCTGTAGCCCTGGGCGTAGTAGATGTTGCTGCCGAT
>JAIBDV010000332.1 GCA_024686055.1 Neptuniibacter sp. | reverse complement strand
CCTCCAGTACCTCGGGAATATCCGCCAGCACCCGCTGGAAATTCTCCGCCCAGCCTTCGTTATGCTGGCTGGTGCGCACCGAGATGTAGACCGTTAACGGCAGGTTTAGTTTGCTGGCATCGAGCAGGGCCACCCGTTTATGGATAACGCCACTGTTTTCCAGCGCATGAATCCGTCGCCAGCAGGCGGTTTTGGACAGTGCCACCCGGTCGGCTATCTCGGCGACGGACAGGCTGGCATCGCGTTGTAGCAGGCTGAGGATATGGCGGTCGACGGGGTTGATTTTCATTCATTGTTCCTGTCTTTATGTTCTGATCGGTCGATCGTTTCTGATAATGATAAAAATATGAATCAATGTTGCTTATTTTTATGGATTGAGTATTCAAAAGCAAACAATGTTCCCGACGCCACCCTCTACACTGTTGTTAACGCTAATAAGCAGACATTGAGGATAGTATGTCGTTACTCGCGCAGATTCGTCGTTCAGTCATTGGGGAGGGGCTGCCAATCGATACCCCATTTGGCCGTAAGCCGCTGGTGTATGCCGATTACACCGCCTCCGGCCGGGGGCTGACGTTTATTGAGCAGTTTATTCAGCACCGCGTGTTGCCCGGTTATGCCAATACCCATACCGAAACCTCGTTTACCGGCCGCCAGAGTACGGCCCTGCGTGAACAGGCACGCTCGCAGATCCGCAGTGCGGTGAATGGCACGGCGCAGCATAAGGTGATTTTTGCCGGTTCCGGGGCGACGGCGGCGATCGATAAGCTGATCGGGATGCTGAATTTGCGCCTGCCGCCCCAGCTCGATGGCCAGCATGGCTTTGATCAGCAAATAGCGGATAGCCAGCGACCGGTGGTGTTTATTGGCCCCTATGAGCACCACTCGAATGAGCTGATCTGGCGCGAGAGTATTGCCACCCTGGTGTCGATTCCGCTGGATGATCAGGGCCAGATCGATCAGCAGCAGCTGGCGGTTGAGTTGCAGCGCTATGCCGACCGGCCGCTGAAAATAGGCAGTTTTTCGGCGGCCTCCAATGTCACCGGGATTAAATCCGATGTGCGGACGATCAGCGAGTTGCTGCACCGACATGGCGCGCTGGCGTTCTGGGATTACGCGGCGGCTGCGCCCTATGTGGCGATTGATCTGCAGGCTCAGGGTCAGGATGCACTGTTTATCTCGCCGCATAAGTTTATCGGCGGGCCGGGAACGCCGGGGGTGCTGATAGTCAATGAACAGATTCTGACGAATACCGTACCGGCGGTGCCGGGCGGTGGCACGGTGGTGTATGTCACGCCGGAGGATCATTGCTACAGCACGGATATTGAACGGCGTGAAGAGGGCGGTACGCCAGCCATTGTTGAGTCGATCCGTGCCGGGCTGGTGTTTCAGCTGCAGCAGCAGGTGGGTACCGCGCAGATAGAAGCGCTGGAACATGGGTTTATGCAGCGCGCCTTGCATCGCTGGGAGCAGCATTCGGCGATTGAGGTGCTTGGCGGTACGGAGGCGGAGCGGCTGTCGATCTGCTCGTTTCAGATCCGCCATCAGGGCAGGCCGTTGCATTATGGCTTTGTGGTGGCGCTGCTCAATGATCTGTTTGGTATTCAGGCACGGGGCGGCTGCTCCTGCGCCGGGCCTTATGGTCATCATCTGCTGGGGCTGAGTATGGCTGACAGCAAGGCACTGGAGGCGCGTCTGCTGGCGGGCGAGGGCGTGCTACGCCCTGGCTGGACCCGGTTGAACTTTAATTACTTTATAGATGAGGGCAGTTTTGAGTATCTGCTGCGGGCGGTGGAGCTGGTGGCGGAATACGGCTGGCGTTTGCTGCCGTTTTATCAGTTCGATACTGCGGCTGGTGTCTGGCGTTTTCAGGGTCAGCAGACGGAGCTGCCCGTTACGCTGGCGGATTGTCAGCCTGAGCCAGTGCTGCCAGCGGAGAGCGGTCAGCCGGTTGATTTTACGGCTTTGCTGCAACAGGCAGAAGACGAATTGCGCAGCTCACGCGAGGGTGAAACGCGCTATGCTCTGGGGTTGAGTGCGCAATCGGCAGCGTTGTGCTGGTTTGTGCAGCCGGAACAGATTGAGCTGGGTAAGCAGAGCTAAGCCGGGGAGGCGATATGGCCGTACAGATTGAGCCGTTTTTTGATAACGACAGTAATACGTTCAGTTATGTGGTGACGGATAGCCACAGCGGTGACTGTGCGGTGATTGATCCCGTACTGGATTTTGATTATGCCGCCGGGCGTACCGCAACCGACAGTGCCGAGAAAATTGTGCACTGGATTGAGCAACACGGTTTACGCCTGTGCTGGATTCTGGAAACCCATGTCCATGCCGATCATCTGTCTGCGGCGCGTTTTCTGCAACAGCGTTGTGGTGGGCGCATTGGTATTGGTAGCCAGATTACTCAGGTACAGCAGGTGTTTGCTGAGGCGTTCAACGCTCAGCCATCATTTCAGTGTGATGGCAGTCAGTTTGATCAGTTGTTCGGTGATGGCGATACACTGACGCTGGGCGAACTTGTGATTGCGGTGTTGTATACACCGGGTCATACGCCAGCCTGTGTCAGTTATCAGGTGGACGATGCAGTGTTTGTGGGGGATACCCTGTTTATGCCGGATTACGGCACAGCGCGGTGTGATTTCCCGGGTGGGAATGCCGCTCAGTTGTATGCCTCGGTACAGCGTCTGTTGGCGTTGCCAGAGTCAACCCGATTGTTTATGTGCCACGACTATAAGGCACCAGGGCGGGACAGCTTTAGTTACGAGACAACCGTCGGCGCACAGAAAGCAGCCAATGTGCATATTCGCAGTGGGGTAACGGAGGCGGCGTTTGTACAGATGCGCCAGGCCCGTGATGCCACGCTGGCAGTGCCACGGCTGTTGTTACCCTCGGTGCAGATCAATATGCGGGCGGGGCAGATGCCGGAGCCTGAGGCCAATGGCCGGGTGTATCTGAAAGTGCCGCTGAATCTGTTTTGAGGGACAGGGTAGCCGAAGAGGGCGCGCTTATTGCGCGATCTCTTTGAGCACCAGTTTGTACTCTTTATTAGATTTTTCGACCTGGTGGATTTTGACGATCATATAATCCAGTGCCGGAGCGAACCAGATCCAGGTTTTTCGCTGGCTGTTGCTGCCACGGTCGCGGCTGACCTTCACCGCATCAAAGGTACCGGCGGGGGTGGTGATTGATTCTTTGCTATCCACTTTGAAGCGGTAGGTTTTCAGTTTACCGCCATCGGCAACCTGATATTCAAACTGGGTATCCCCGGCTTTCAGGTCCAGCCGCAATTGCAGCTGTACACTGAGCTTGTCCAGTACGCCGGGCGCAATGGCCATGGTCCAGGGTTTGTTATTGACGTTGTTGGTGACTTGCTGCTGTTGCCAGTCGAAGTCGAGCTGAGCTTTACGCTTTTTTCCCAGAATCTTACGCTTGAAGTGGTACTGCTGCGGCTGAATCGTGGGATTGAGCGTGAAGCGGCTGCTTTCGGCCAGGCTGGCAAACATGGCTTTAGCATTGGTTTCCAGCAGCCAGCCGTCGCCTTCACGGCGCAGGCTGCGAACGGCGTCGCCACTGAAGCTGACGCCGGATGCCCAGTCCAGGCTATAACGTGCCTGGTAGGGCTGCAGTTCGACCGCAAACGCGGTGACCGCTGAGACACTCAGCGCAGTGGCCAGCAGCAGTTTTGCAGCGGGTCTGATCAGTGTGTTCAACATAGGTCACCTTTTTAGTCCGTTAGAGTCTGTTGTCAGCCTTTAAAGCGATAACCGGAGGCAGGAAGGGGGCTGCCATCCAGGGTTACGCCTTGCTCGCTCCATGCCAGTCGGTCGGCGCAGAACAGTTCTACCGTATAGGGGTAGATCTGGTGCTCGACCTTGTGCACTTTGTGTTGCAGGCTGTCTGCACTATCATCCGCATCAATGCTGACTGCGCCCTGAACTGCCAGTGGGCCGCCATCCAGCTCTTCGGTAACGAAGTGAACGGTGCAGCCGTGTTCTGCATCCCCGGCGTCCAGCGCACGCTGGTGGGTATGCAGGCCTTTGTACTTAGGCAGCAGTG
>JAIBDV010000324.1 GCA_024686055.1 Neptuniibacter sp. | reverse complement strand
TATGGATAATGATCTGTTTGGCTAGCCTGCCCCGCCATCTTACCTTCATGCCGGGCAAACGCCCTGGCCAGAAAATCAATCAACGCCCTTACCCTGGAGTTCTTCGCCATATTTTTATGCGCCAATACCCAGACCCAGTCACCGGCAACCGGGGCGACCTGAGGAATGCGCTGTATACCTGCGACGCCATCCGCCATAAAGCACGGCAGCGAAGCAATGCCCATATGGGCCTGAATGGCGCTCAGTTGCAGCACATCTGAATACAGATTGGCCCGGACAGGAACCTCGGGGTACTGATTCTTCCCTGCCCACTTCAAATGGTTGTCCGCATCCCCCCACCCTAGCCAGTGGCAGGATTCAGGTGCATTCAACAGATCATGGGCGGCCAGATATTCAGCACTGGCATAGGCACTGCGATACACTCGCCCCACCCGTTTACCTGTCAAGGAATCAGCCGGGCTGGCAACATGCCTAATCGCCACATCTGCCTCTCTGCTGGCCAGATCCTTCACGGCATAGGTCATGTTCACTTCCAGATTGATATCCGGGTACATGCGCATAAATTCTTCGAGGTCCGGCATCAGCAGGTGTGTGGCAAAACCGTTCGGAAGCGTAAGGCACAAATCACCTTCAATACGCAGGTCCTTGCCCAGGATATCCCGTTCTATATGGTTAAATTCCTGCTGAATGATCTGCGTAGACTGATACAGCTGCTGACCCGCTTCCGTTAACACATAGCCCGACGGCAGGCGATCAAACAGCGTTACCCCCAACCGGGCCTCAAGGCTCTTAATACGTCGCGCGCAGGAGGTATGGTGGATGCCCAGCCGGTGGGCTGCCCTCTTCAGCCCCTTTTCCCTGGCAATTGCCAGAAACACCTTCAAATCATCCCAGTTCACACGACTCCCCCTCGATACCCAACACCTCAGCGATCACACTACAATCAAAAAGGGGCGCATTATTGCATCAGAAATACGCACAATTGCTCACTGTTGCGCATTTTTGCAATCAATATAATGAATTCCATCCTGTTTAGCCATCCGGCAAACTGTTGAGGGAAAAAACCATGATTGAGCTATATACCGATGCAACGCCGAACGGCTTAAAAGTATCTATCGCTCTGGAAGAGATCGGCCTTGAATACAACACGCACCGCCTGTACCTGGGTGGCGATCAGATGACCGATGAGTTCACCCGGCTCAACCAAAATCAGAAAATACCGGTCATCAAAGATGGCGATATAACCGTGACTGAGTCTGGCGCAATTCTGTATTACCTTGCAGAAAAAACAGGGAAACTGCTGCCGAAAGACATAGCCGAACGGACCAAAACCATTGAGATGTTAATGCTGCAAATGAGTGGCCTCGGCCCTTACTTTGGTCAGCTATTAGTGTTCGCGGCCGCCTGGGATAATAAATTCCCTGCTGTCACCGAGCGTTACCAAAAAGAAGTTAACCGTCTGCTCGGTGTTATGAATACCTTGCTGGCAGGTAACGACTATTTTGCCGGTAACCACTATTCCATTGCTGACATCGCCTTCTTCCCCTGGGTAAGAATGTGCTACGAACATCCAATCGGTGCGCTGCTGGAAACAGACAAGCATTCCAACTTAATCCGCTGGTATGAAACCGTTGCCAAACGCGAGGCTGTACAGCGCGGCTTGTTAGTGCCAGAACCTCACCCGCCAGAAGAACAATTTAAAGCTTTTGTCGGTGCAGTGGTGGGACTAGGCGACGTACACAGCTAACAGTTACCAACCTGTTTAACGACAGATAGCAGATCATTCAGCTACGAATGATCTGCGCAGACTCCAACTCATCCCCGATTGGTGGTTCGAAGAAACTTTCCATCATTTCGAACATACCGGGAGTCACATCCAGTGACCAGGTTTTGCCCTGCTCGACATTACGCGCCATCACCCGTGTCCGGCGGGTGTCGGCATCTGCATCAATATAATGCAGCTGAAAACCAACGTTATTATCAACCGCTTTTTGACGAATCAGATCCCGCTGGGCCTTGTTAGCCGCCGCGCCATCCAGCACTACCGGAATGCCCAGAGGCAGCAGCTGTTGGCATAACAGCCAGATCTGCCCCCGACAACGCGGGTACTTACTCACCGCCCAGCCTGCAATCGCTTCAGTCGACTGTTCCATTAGCCCCTCGGGGGCATCCGGCACAAAAAGCTGGCTCAGCCATTCGTCTTCCGAAAACCTCACCGCACCATGTTGCGTAGCCAGCTGGTGTGCCAAAGTGGTTTTGCCTGCGCCAATCGGACCACAAATCAGATGAATCATTGCTCTATCCTTGCTGTCATTAAATCGCTGCACTTCTCTGGTTCAGGCTGCGGCTTTCACCTGATGTTCGCTTTCTACTTTGTTTTTCAGCGCCTGCAAGGTCTCCGGTAATGAGTGCTCCAGCTTTTTACGCATTATCAGCCCATGCATCACCCGACCAAACAGACCAAACCGCAGCTCGTAGTTAAACACCACTTCCAGCTCAGTCACCCCGGCGGACTTTTCCGTCAGCCACCAGCGGCTGGATGCTTTGTTCAGCGGCCCCAGCGGGGTCACATCGTATACAAAACCGGTGCCCTCGTGCCACTGGGTGATGTACTCATCAATGGCCCCAAACCCCTCCAGCACACAGTGCCGACCGGCACCCACACCAGCTACCGCTTCGCCCAGCCCGTGGGATGCTTTTACCCCCGGAGCCCAGGCAACATTGGTAAAGTCTTTAAGCAACGCCCACACCTCAGCCTTCGGGCTTTCTATCTCACAGCGGGCAATCACTTTGTATGCTCCGGGTAAATCTGGCTTTTGCATCTCAGGCTCCACGGGTTATGAATGGGTGAACAGTCGTTATTCAACCAGTGTAAGCACTTGATTAAGTTTAGATAATCGCAATTACTGCGAAGCACTGGTGCAAATATTATCCGGCCCAGCAGAGCTGACTCAGGCTAGACTGGCAGCGCCATACCTTTCAGGATTACCCTCCCAAGGCTTACCAATGCGGACATCAATATGAACTGGGATGATTTGAAATACTTCTTGATGGTCAGCCGCACCGGCTCTATCCGGGGTGCCGCTGCGGCACTGGGCGTCAACCATGCCACCGTGTCCCGGCGGATCAATAACTTTGAACAGGCACTGGGCCAGCGGCTGTTCGAGCGCAGCGCCAAGGGCTACACCTGTACCGCCAGTGGCCATGAGATTTATAAAGAAGCACTGCACCTGGAAGAACGGCTCAGCCATATGGAGCGGCGTATTGCCGGGCAGGATCGTTCCATGCAAGGAGAGATCCGCGTCACCCTGCCAGACCTGCTGGGGCAGAGCCTGCTAATGCCAGATTTTGCTGACTTCAGCCAGCTCTACCCGGAAATTGAGCTGGAAATTATCGATTCAATGCAGCCACTGAATCTGGCCAACCGCGAAGCCGATGTCGCCTTCCGCCTCTGCCAGCAACCGCCCGACTACCTGGTGGGCCGTAAACTGGCTCAGGTGCACAGGGCCTGTTATATCGCACGCCACCTTGGCTGGCAGACTGACGATGATGACGCGACAGAGAACAAAGGAGTGCGTGCCGCCGATACTCACTGGCTGGGGTGGAATGACCGTATGCGCCGCCCCGGCGGACAGATTGCCCGTGACTACCCGCGCCTGCGGAGCCAGCACAAGATCCTCAACGCGATGCTACAGATTGAAGCCTGCAAAAACGGCATGGGTGTCGCGGTACTGCCCTGCTTCAGCGCCGATTTGCAACCTGAGCTGATGCGCATTCCTCCCTACCGCTCAGCGCCACAATATGATCTGTGGATACTGAACCATCCAGACCTGCGCCAGAACAGCAAGGTACAGACCTTTGTCCGCTTTATGGTTGAACGTATTCGCTTGAAGCAGCCATTGCTGGAAGGCCAGCTGTATACACCAACATAAGCCTGCCAGGCTCTGCACCACTCCCACTGGATTCGTCCCACTGATAACCCCTGCACCCACCTTCACTGTGCGGCCGGAGGTCATCACACTTCAGAAGTTGTCTTTATGATAACCGTTGTCATATAAACAACACTGCGAACGCTATTACTTCAATCGCCTTATTTCAATCTTGAATATTATTCATAGTCTTATTTCGACCACCCGGACCGGCTCTACTTGCGTTCAATATACTGATCGTACGAGCCCTGTTCT
>JAIBDV010000223.1 GCA_024686055.1 Neptuniibacter sp. | reverse complement strand
GTACGCATATCGCCCAGCTGTGGCAATAAAAACAGCCCCAGTGCCAGCCCCAGTGCGCCCACCGGGATCAGACCGAGGTTGATATAATGACGAGACCAGCGCCCGGCCAGCGCCGAGCCGATCATAATGCCAATGCCCGACAGCGCCATCACGCCCTGAATAACAAAGGTGTTGTGCTGGCCCATGTGCTGCTCAGCAAACGCCGGGAACACCGCCAGCATCACCTGGCTGATCGACCAGAACGCCGCCAGCCCGGCCACCGCCAGTATCACTGCGCGACGCTCGGCCAGCAGGGATAGGTTCGCTTTAAGCGTCTGCCCTTTGCGGTAACCCTGCCAGTCAAAACGGGCAGCGGTATCGGTATCACGCAGCTGTGGCAAACGGTAGGCCAGTACCAGCTCCACCAGCGCACCGGCCACCAGTAACCAGCCCAGCGGCGCAATCGCCAGCAGACTCTGTTCCGGTGGCAGCGTGCTGACACCCTCCAGCCGCAGCTCGAACAGCGCCGAGAACACTACAATGCCGCTCAGAATCGCCACCATGGTCACCGACTGCACCCAGCCGTTGCCTTCGGTCAGCTGATCCTGCCCCACCAGCTCTTTGATAAAGCCGTATTTGGCCGGGCTGTAGATCGCACTCTGCAACGCCAGCAGGAAGGTAAGCCCGAACGCCGGTAAGAACCAGCCCAGGTAATAACAGGCGGTGATCATCAGGGTAATCGCCACCGCCCCCCAGGCAGCAAAGCGCATCACCCGGTTTTTCGGATACTTATCAGAGAGATAACCCGAGGGGGTCAGCAGCAGCACAAAGGGCAGCAGAATCAGGCCGTTGACCACGGCGGTCAGAATGATCTGGGTGTCGCCGTCGTAGGCTTTAAAGAGGGTGTTCTGGATAATAATTTTGTGACCCAGATCGACAAAGGCGTTGATAAACGCCACCGCCAGAAAGGCGAAAAAACCGGGCAGTTTCAGCAGTGCCATCATGCTGAGATCTCCTGTTGCCAGCCAAGGATATAGCGTTCCAGCAGGGTACTGGCCATCGCATCCGCCCCACCCTGCACCTGAAACAGTTTATTGTGCGCACGTAGCACCGCAATGCCATGCACCCCGGCCCAGAGCGTCCGCGCCGCTTCGCTGATCTGTTCAGCACTGCGGTCAGTAAACAGCTGGCTCAGGGGCTGTTCGATCTTGCCAAACAGCTGGGTGATTGCCTGCTCAAGTTCATCCGGCGTGTCCAGATCCAGTGGCGTACTGTGCTCAAACAGCAATGACCAGCGCTGCGGCCACTGTGTAGCAAACGCCAGATACTGCTGACCGTAACGCTGCAGGGCAGCGCCAGGGTTCAACGTCTGCGCCGCATCCGTGTCCAGCGCTGCCAGCAGCATCGCCAGGGTGCGCTGATTAAGCTGCCAGCACAGATCATCGTAGTTTTTAAATACCTGATACAGTGATCCGGCGGAGTAGCCAATCGCAGTGGCGATTTTACGGGTACTCAACGCCTCACTGCCCTGCTGGTCAAGCAGGGTTTCCGCCGCTGCCAGCGCCATCTCGCGCAGCTCATCACGGCTATGTTCATTACGCCTGGCCATCTTTGATCCTCGATTTGCAGACTTTATTAAACAGCGATTAATTACATTGCGAGCAAGGATAATGAACAGCGTTCAGAATGTAAAGATATTAATTAAACAGCGTTTAAGAGAAGTATGCGAGTGGTGTTAGGAATGAAGGTTTTGTGGGGCCGGTGCACCCTGCGGGCATAAATTGCCACCGGAATTCAACACGTAACAGACTACAGTCCGCTGCCACCCCTTCCAGCTGAGGACAGCTGTCCCACAAGAAAAATAGGCACTTACCCAGCGGACAGAGTCTGCATTTTGAGCCAGAAACTTTGCTGGCAGGCGTTGTAAAAATTTTTGCTGGCAGGACGAATCCTGTACTCACCCTGTTCGACCACTTCATAGCTGATCCAGCACTCTTCGCACTGCTGATCATTGCCAGAGGCGGTGTCGTGCTCCAGCCGATAGCTGATCACCACACCATTATCAAAATGGTAGAGGCTGTGCTGTTCGCTGATTTCGATGCCGTCATCCAGGTAACTATTGTGTTCCGTAGACTGCTGGCAGATCGACAGCGCAGAGGACTGATTCTGAATACAGTGGATATAGCTGCTGAGATTATTCATGGCATCCAGTTCCGGTGGTAACAAGCAAATATGGTCAACGGCTGCACTGGCGCTTAGCGACGGCTGGTGAGAGTCGCTCCCTGTGTTTTGCCATGGACCGTGCGTCGATCATACTCCATATCTCGCTGCTGGTATTTAACGACAATATTGTTAAAAGTCCTGACCATGGCGGTATTAAGCTGATCACAGCGCGAAAAAGCGGGGAGACGCTGCAACGCCAGCTCGGCCTCCCTGGCTGCAAGCCGACCAGAGCGGGCATGGCCCTGCTCATGGCGAAGTAAAGCCTGGTAATAACGGTTAAAAGCATTGCGTACGCTGATCGGCGTCCAGTGGTTTTTTGCCAGCCGGGGCATGGTGTACTGGATATCCAGGGCAATGGCCAGCAAGTCGGCCCGGCAACCGGCCTCATCGAGTGAGCGCCGATAACGGTAACTCAATTTCCAGCGAGTCTGCCCGGCATACTGGCGACCATTGGTTTTGATGGGGGAACGGCTGAACACCGCCTTATGCAGCCCGGCAAGGCTGGTCGGGGTGATGTCGTAATATTTGTAGGACAGTTGCTCCACCGGCCGCGCCTGAGCAGGCATCGAATACAACGCGGCCATCAATAGCCAGAACGGCAGACTTCGAGGGTTCATCAACGCCGGGTCCGTTTAAAAGAAGATCACGATAGCAGGACTTGGTTCGGTATGCAGCCAGACCTGAGCTGGCGTGATGATCGAGTCTCACTGCGGGCTGACCGGCAACCCGCAGCAAGGCAATGCGTTACAGACTAAAATCCCAGTTGCTGCTGGTCTGGTATTGCTCTGTCAGCTCCTGAGAGTACACAAAGCCCTCAGCTATCTGCGCCAGAGTGCTTCCCGCGGCCAATGTGCCCTGCCAGAATTCCAGCCCGCCAGCATCCGCTTCACGCCCCAGGATACCCTTATACAGTTCCTCTATCTGCTGGGCAGCATCCAGCTGAGAAAAAACCGTCTGTGTTCGAGCTGTATATTCCGCAGACTGCAGAAAATCAATGGCCATTGTGCCAATTGAGCTCTGTTCCAATGCCTCATTCCAGAACGCATAGCCACCCAGCTCTGGCTGACGATCAAGGATCTGGCCATAGAGGGTAGTAATCGCTGCCTGTGTCTGGCTAATTTCAAGCGCCATTGTCTGATCAGCAAAGCGAATTTCTTCAATATTGATTAACGTATCAAAGCCACTTTGGGGACCAGCCAGAGATTCCAGCCGAACAACACCCTCCACCTGGGAGATTTTATAATCAGCCATATTGCCACTGTACACCGCCACATCGTGATCCAGGCCACCGTGCAGCGTTGTGTGAAGGAGCTGGCCATGCAGCTGATCATCCCCGGCACCACCGTGCAAGGTAGCATTGCCACCGTCATCAATCAGGGTCTGGCTACCCGCCATGGCATATACATGACCCCCGTTTGTTGCGGCCTTTATAGTGACCTCACCGGTCACTACCGCAAATGCCGTCTGCCTCAGCTCTAACTCTGATCCAGTGGGTAATACCGACGCATCAAGAAAGATGGCCTGCTCATCGATGAGATTGCTATTTTCAAAACGCACATATTCACCCAGCGAGTCCGTACCATCGGCCAGGGTCAGGCTAATATCAGCTAACCAGAGCGTATCAGCAGGAGCATCAGTGGGAAGCAGCATTCCATCTAAATCATCAAAGGGCAAAAGCCGCTCGGACATAGGGGACGTTGTCAGAAAATAGGTTGCCCGTTGCTGTATGGCAGCTTTATCCAGTTCAGCATACCGATCAGCAAAGCTCCCCGCCAGGCTGATCATTTCGCTATCCAGTGTTGCCGAGTCCAACAAACGCGGGGCAAGCTCCGCCTCAATCCCCACCCCGACAGGCAACCTGGCCTCAGGTAACGAAGTATGCAAATCGTCCTGGGGGATAAACTGGGCGCTATAGAGCGAGGCCCAGGCGACAGGAAGGTCACCCGGGCTAACCGGTGCGACACTGGACGTCACCCATGCCCGATCCCCACCTGCCGTGGACCAGTTAATAGTGACGCCGTAGTCATTAACAGTCGTCTGTTGCTGAGCCAATGTATTACTCGCTGTAACTTGCGTCGTATTAATCATCGTTTATTACCGTCCTTGATAGCTGTGATGATCTCTGGAAACAGGCACTCAGCCTTACTTGTTATAGCCTGATCCGCTACTTTTCCTAAACCTTACTAATCGCCGTCTAACATATCGATCTTTTACCACATGCTACCGGTTCAAACAGTTGTTAGAACTCATCCTTTCGCTGTAAAGAAAGCTTGATACGCTAGAAAAACGACAGGTAAGCAAAGTTTAACGTTATCGCTCGAAAGCCTGGGTAGCAGATGTTCCTCGATATTTTCAGGGTAAAATTCGGGAGCACAAAATCATCCTCATAGGCCTACGATCGCGAGCAACTAGCACAGAGGTCCACTTGGCGTCCTTAGGGTGGTCCTTACCGCGTTTACGTGCATTAAGGCAATCAGCCAGCTGCAGAACCATCCGGGTAGATGGCTAGATCATAGGGGCTGGATCGGCCAGCTGCAATGCAGCCCCGGTGGTCAAGTGAGTCAGCTGATCAGGCCCGGAAGTTCTGTGTCAGATAGCGGGATTTATCTTCGTCAGCCATATCAGCACTGAACGTGTCCAGTAAGTCTTCAAGGCGCTCTGCTGTTTGTTCTTCAGTGCGCTGCCCCGTATCCAGCTGAGCACCCTCGCCTGCCAGCGCATCAATAATCTGCTGCTGCATCTCCGGGCTATTATTCCGTAAGGTTTCAACAAAGCGATCCACCTGATCACCAGCCATCTCTGCCACCTGCCAGAAATCCTCCTGTTGCTCTGGTGTAACCTGTGCGTCAGCGGCTATCAATGCATCCACATCGTTGCTGATCGCCAGCGTGCTGGTACGGTTGATAAATGATTCGAACTGCTCTGAAGAATCAGCCGTTAGCTGAGCCAGAGGAATATTCGTTTTAACCAGCTGGTTCAGAGAGTTCACCAGTTCATCGCGCTCATCTGCCCCCATCTGATCAAGCTGACCGGCCAACTTCAATGATTGCATTTCACTGTCCGGGCCCCCTTCGCTCTGGCGGCTCAGCCAGGCATCAGTGGTCAACAACTCTATCGTTACTCGCTGGTCACGCTGTGATTCACCAGGCTCTTTCAGCGCATAGAAACGCTGGCCATCGCTCACTTGGGACTCTCCCATCCGCGATTCAAACACCACTTCACGTACCTGGCGATCATTGCGCAGACCATCAATAGTATCCAGTACAGCCTCCTGCTCGGTCATATCGATGGCCTGGGTCTCATCTGCTCCCAGCAAGTGCTCCAGACCGACCTTGGTTATCTCCAGATACGCCCGTTGATCATTACGATCCAGCGACTGAAGCTGATCCGTCATGCCCTGCAGTTGCTCATCACTGAACGCGTATTGCTCCATTAGCTCAACGCTGTCTTCAATCATACC
>JAIBDV010000044.1 GCA_024686055.1 Neptuniibacter sp. | reverse complement strand
CTTCAAAATCAAATCCCACCCAACACCGGTAATATCATCCGCCTGTGCGCCAACACCGGCTGCCAGCTGCATCTGATCGAGCCGCTGGGATTTGATTTTGAAGATAAGAGGCTACGACGGGCCGGGCTGGATTATCACGAATTTACCCAGGTTCAACGCCACCCGGATCTCGCCAGCTGCATCGAAACTGTCCAGCCAGCCCATACCTGGGCGCTGACCACCAAAGGCAGGGGCACCCCCAGCGAGGTACAGTTTCAGGATGGCGACATCCTGCTGTTTGGCCCGGAAACCCGCGGTTTACCTGCAGAGATTCTGGACAGCCTGCCGCCGGAGCACTGTCTGCGCCTGCCGATGAAAGCCGACAGCCGCAGCCTGAACCTGTCCAATGCCTGCGCCGTCGTGGTGTATGAAGCCTGGCGTCAGCTGGGCTACCCCGGCAGTGCCTGACCCAGACCTCGCTGATCTGCAATACTGAAGACAGCTGCGCCGCAGAGCCCATGGACCTGTGGCCAATAGCACTGGGATTCCCCCCTGTTTCATGGATAATATCGGCCACACCGAGACGAGAGAACCCGCATGTCTGAGACGACGACCTACCTGCTGATCGCCACCGGCCTTGTGCTGATTGCAAGCCTGAGTACTTACATCTGGAAGCAGTTGAGATTTCAGCGTGCCCACCAGCTGCGACTGGATGACATCGAACAGCAGGCGCGGGAGAAAACCCAGCAACGGCGGGACTATCTGATCGAAAGTATTCGCCTGATCAGCCATGCCATGGAGCATGACGAAAAGCTGACGCTGACCGAAGGCGCGATCCGGCTCAAAGTGCTGGTTGAGCACCTGGCACCCCACCTGCTGACGCAGGAGCCCTACGCGATTCTGGTGTTGATGTTTGAGCAGACCCAGCACATTCCGCTCAAAGAACAGTTCAAAGCGCTGGACCGTAAAGCCCAGCGCAAATACCTGGCCGAAATGCACAAGCTGGAACAACAACACCAGGTTGCGCTGCTCGACACCGCCCGTCAGCTGCACAGCTATCCATTCGAGAGCCAGTAAGCATGGACTTTATCCCGGTATTTCTGGTCACCCTGCTGATTGTCGGCGGACTGGGGCTGGCGCTATTTTTTGGCAAGGCTCCGGTCCACCGCCCATCCCGGCAGGAGATCCTGACCCTGCTCCGTGGTGTTGAATCCGGAACAACCCGCAGGGAGCACTGGGATATGTTTATCGGTTACCCCCTAAGCTATGACCCGGAACTGGACCAGGTCCGCCAGCAGTGCGTCATTCTGGAAGAAGGCGACGGTGAGACCCCCCCCATGGGTCAGGGTCTGGGCGATTACATCTATAACAGGGAAGGACGCGAAAGGATTCACCAGCTGGCCGATGCGCTGGAGCAGATGATCAAGAAAGAGCCCAAATACCGCGAATTCTGAGCGGTTATAGCTCACTCAGTGCCTGGCGGATAATACGCTGCAAACGCCAGAACTGCTGCCAGATCTCCCGCCCATCCGCCTCTTTGGCCGCCGTATTCAACGCATGGCTGACCATATCCAGCTCCGGCAGCTCATATAACCCCGCCAGACCCACCAGCTGGTGGGTGTGATGGCGGATCACCGTACGGTCCAGCGGCGAGAGGGCCTGACCAATCCCGTCGATCTGTCCCAGCAACTCGGTACTGAAAGCCTCACGGCTGATACGGTAACGATCCAGTATTCCAGACAAACCATCCGACTGTACTTCAGGTTCTGCTAAACCGGCTATATAACGGTTCAAATGACCAATCAGCACCTTATCTTCAATCGGTTTAAGCAGAACTTCGTTCACACCGGCCTGATGCAGCACCTCATGCTCACGCTCGACCACATTCGCCGTCAATGCCAGAATCGGATTACTAAAGCCGGCCTGACGGATCTGTCGGGTGGCTTCAATACCATCCATTTCAGGCATATGTACATCCATCAGTACCAGATCCGGGCTGAACTCACAGGCACAGGCCACCGCCTCAACCCCGGTCACCACCTCCAGCACTTCCGCCCCGGCTTCTTCCAGTACGCGACGAATCAACAGCCGGTTAAAGTTATTATCTTCAGCAACCAGCACCCGGATTTGCCGACTGAGCAGAGCGGTATCCGCCACTTCCATCCTCGGTACGTCAGAGTTACCGGTCATCTGAATCAGTGTATCGATGGACAACGGCTTGTGTAACACGCGCACCGCCATCTCTTCGGGCAGCTCTAACTGAGCACCACTGAGCACCACCAGCAACCCTGCATACCTCTGACGCACAGTGCGGATACCGTAGAGCAACCCGGTATTACCCACATCACCCGCTGTCTGATACAGCAGCACCAGATCCCAGTCAGCCTGTGATAGCTGTTGTGACAACTCGTCCATATCGCGGCAATACACCACCTCTGCTGCCACAGATAACAACTGATAGCCAAGCCCCTGACGCTGGGATGGATGTTCAACCAGCACCAGCACCCGATTATACACCGGACAGAACGGCCCCATACGTGGAGCCTGCACCACCTCAAACGGGATATCCAGCCAGATACGGGTGCCATCGCCCTCCCTGGACACCAGATCAATCTGCCCCCCCATCAGTTCGGTCAGGTGGCGGGAGATCGCCAGCCCCAGACCGGAACCACCATAGCGGCGGGTGATGGAGGTATCCGCCTGAACAAAAGCCGAGAACAGTGTTTCCAGTTGCGCATCCGGTATCCCTATTCCGGTATCACGCACTTCCAGCCTGATCTTACCCTCAAGGCTGCGGACCTGTACTTCTACCGCGCCCTGATCGGTAAATTTAATCGCATTACTGATCAGATTTACCAGAACCTGGCGTAACCGCGCCGCATCACCCCGGACTCTTTCTGGCAGACGCGGATCCACCACCAGTACCAGCTCAATGCGCTTTTCATGGGCTACTGGCGACAGCATCTCCACCACCTCTTCGACACAGCGCTGCAGATAGAAAGGCAATGCCTCCAGGGTAATAGCACGGGATTCCAGCCGGGAGAAATCCAGAATATCGTCGATGACCGACAACAGCATGCCGGAGGTCAGATTGATAATACGCGAGAATTCCTGCTGCTCAGGGTTCAGGCCTGATTGCTGCAGCATGCGGGAAAAACCAATCACTGAGGTTAACGGCGTACGCAACTCATGACTCATTCGGGCCAGGAACTCATCCTTGGCCTGGTTTGCCCGATCCGCACGCTCACGCGCCCGGCTGAGGGCATTATTGTTACGTTTGATGTCCGCCATACTGCGGCGCAGTGCTCGAGTCTGCTCATTGACTCGCAGCTCCAGCATGGTATTGGAGTCTTCTACCGTCTGCGCCATGCGATTAAACCCGCGCAACAGCAACTGCATCTCACCGTAGCCTTCATCATCAGCTCGACGCCACAGCTGACCTGCTTCGATATCTTTGACCACTCGGGTCAGATCTTCCACCGGCTCAATAATATTGCTGCTAAAGCGTGACACCAGTAGCAGACTGCCGACCATCCCTGCCAACAGCAACAGTACACCTTTGGCAATAATTTGCTGCTGCTGCTGCTGGGTCGCCGCCTGCGACATCACCACCGCCACCCAGCCAATAATCTCTTTGCTATTATCCGAATCAGAAAATTCAGGCAAATCCTGAAAGGTGATACCGCTGGTTGTCACCGGGGCAAGGAAGTAGCCATACCCCCCTTCAAGGCGAGGGTAGACGGCGTGTCTGTTGATTGAAAACTGGCTACCAGAGCGCCGAACCAACTCAGAAAACTGCTGATCCAGCACCACAATTTCCAGCACATCGTCTTCATTCAGCTGCGCCAGTACCTGGTTACCCAGCATATCCCGGTTACCCGTCAGCAGGCCAAACTCCACCGACACAGCCAGTAATCGAGCGATGGTTTGTCCTCGCGCCGTCAGACCCTGGTCGGTATCTGCCACCCGGCTCTGGATAAAATAGACCCCCAGTGCAAAGGCAAAGACCAGTAGCGGAAGCACCGCAACCACCAGCATCTGCTGCTTAATACTGCCCCAGCGGATCATTTCATAGACTCCTTAAGGCGACGGGTGAGTACGATATCAAGCGGCAATTTCAGCTGCAGTGAACGGGCGGCCACACGGTTAGTTATCACTGAGAAGTAGCGCGGAAACTGTGCCATAGGCAGCGGTCCGGCAGAACTGTTGTAGTGCTGCAGAAACTCCCCTCCCTGACGTCCCAGCTGAGCTGGCGAAGAATACACCGCCGCAACAGCACCCGCTTCAACATACTTGCGTGAGAAACCAATCAGCGGCACCTGCTGTCGGTAGGCAATATAGAGAATCCATTTAGCTGTGGTACGGTTAAATATCGCCTGGTCAGGCAGCGGAATAAAAACATCGCTGCGCTCAATCAGCGGCTGCAGGCGCTTGACCGGATTATCCACCTTACCCAGCGAGCTATACACCAGCTCGAACTGGAACTTATACGCCGCCTTTTTCAACGCTGCCAGCCGGGCCTGAGTTGCCCGACCGACCACCGTACCGACTGTGCGTGCCGTCGGTGAGATCAGCCGCGCCAGTGCCAGCTGCCGCTCCAGTGGCTGATCCACATAAATCGCTGATAACTGATCCCGTCGGGGTCGCCAGCGCTCCCCGTACTGCTCAAGCAGCCCTCGCCATGAGGGTTCCGGCAGAAAAGTCCCCAACAGCCGCCGGCTGACCGGTAACGCCTGTAACAGGTACTCAGTCGCCGCCGCCCCTACAGCAACGGTAATATCAACGCGAGAAGCCATCAGCCTGGGGTCGGCCTTGAGTTGAGATAGCGTAACGACCTGCAATTCGCCAGCATAATATGTGCTCATCGCATCCGTAACATTACGGTAAACAGGACTATCCTGGCTGATAACCACAAGATTGCTGGCCAGCACGCAAGGTGCAGCCAGACAGAGCAATAACCCCAGCCACCCCCAGCCAAGGCGAGGGTAGCGGCACAGTTCCTGGAGCTTCATCAGCTTAAACGCAATCCGACGTTCTCCGCTTGAATACAGGTAATCATCAACCTGGTTGCCTCATCGTCCAGTCAGTAACACTATAATGACGCCAACCCTCACCGTGTTTTCACTAACAACTGCAAATACACCCGACGTGCAAATTCGTTATACGGGTAAAACTCGGCATACTCTTTATCTAACAGGTTCTGTACCAGCAGGCTGCCCTCAACCTGCCACTGGGAATCCTGGAGCAGCTGGTGCGAAATTTTTATATCCGTACGCCACCAGCGACTACGCTCTCCGCCTTCAGGCCAGGCTGTTTCGCTCATAAAATAGTTAGCGAAACTGTAGTTCCAGCGGGTGTTTAATTGTTGATCGTACAATAAAGAAAATGTATGTGCAGGTGCTGCAGTATCCAGCGTCTGTAAACCACCGCGATCAGCCTCTAAGGGGAAGAGATCCTCTCCCTGAAAGTAGCCACCGTGAACATCCTGATAGCCGTAGGCAAGCCAGAACATGGCATCCTGCCAGGGCTGCAGCTTCAGCTGCAGATCAAGCCCGCGGTTGCGCCAGCTGGCGATATTCTCTTTGCGACTATAGTAGCCGTCATAGTCGGCTGGCTGCTGAATATAAAAGCGGTCGCGCATGCCATCATTAATCTGCTCATAATATAGCCGCAGGTCAAGTTCCAGCATACCCGAGTCTGAATGCCAGTAACTACCCAGCTCGAACGAGTCCAGCTGCTCCGGCTTAAGGTCCGGATTATTCACGGTCAGTACATTCCACGGCTGACCCTCGTTGTTATAGATAGTGGACTCCAGGTTAGCGTCCAGCAAAGAGGGCATACGGTAAGCACGGGTATACGAAGCACGCAACGTCGAACGGTCAGAAAGCAGATAGTTCAGCGCCAGCCGGGGGGACAGACGGGTCGCCTGAACCGCTGAAAAATGCTCGACCATCCCGCCCAGATTCCAGACCATCCGGGCATTGTGCTGCCACTGAGCATTGCCAAACAGCGTAGTGCGCTCTTCATTTATACGCTGCTCACCGGTCAGCTGCATTGGGCTGTTCACCGTCTCCCAGCGATAGGCGGACCCTGCCATCAAACTTAATGAAGGGGCCAGATGGTGAGTATATTGCAGTTCGAGCTCTGTCGTTATCGCCCGGCCACGAGCCGAATCAGACCAGACCGTCACGCCATCCATGTGCTGCAAACGGGCCAGCTGCAAGGCAGTTTCGATGTTTTGTACAGTGGAAAACTCACGTAAGATCAGCTCTTCAGCTTTAAACTCAGACATGGAAAGGTCGAGCAGGCTGCGACTCAGCGTCAGCTGTAATGCCTGATCGGCATCCAGCTCCCGCCCCCAGCGCAGATACTGATAGTTACTCTGAATATCAGCAGGCACAAACTGCCGGTCGGGCTTATCAGCACCGCCGACCAGCATATCAACCTGATTGATACCCAGCTGCAAATCCAGGGTGTCCTGCAGGGTCGGGGTAAAGGCTACCGAAAGGTTAGCAAAGCGGATTGTTTGCCGGTCGTTAAACAGCTCACTGCCAGCGTTGGCCCGGTAACCCGTACTCAGCCGGTAACTCAGATCATCACTGAAACCGGCATGGCGCGCTTCAAACAGCTGCTGCTGCTGTGAACCACCCAGCAGTCGAGCACTGCTGCCACGCTCCGCCAGCGGACTACGGGTAACGATATTAATCGCCCCCAAAAATGCATTAGAACCATAGACCGGCACATTGGAGCCACGCACCACTTCAATATGGTCAATATCATCCAGCGACAGGCCCAGCCCACTCCAGTCAACGGTCGACAGAAAGGGCAGGTAGATAGAGCGGCCATCGACCATCACTTCAAGGTTATCAGGGAAGTTATCTGCAACCCCATGGTAGGTCACCATTGAGGTATTACGCGTAACGGACAGCGACTGCATTCCCGGCACCAGCCGGAACAGGTCTTCAACCCGATAGATGGGGGCCGCATCAATCATTGCACGATCAATAATCGTTACCGCTGCAGGCGCCTTTGTCAGACGTTGCGACATTCGGGTTGCGGAAACAACCTGCGGAATATCCGTCAGAAAATCCAGTTCCGTATAGTGTTCGGGGTAACTGTCAGCCAGCACCACACGAGTTGCCAATGCGCAGCCGAGAAAGCAAGTAAGGCGAAAGCGGTTCGCCAACCAGACCAGTTGTTCCATATCCTGCGATAATCCTGCCCTGCCAGCGATGAACTCCATTTTACACTCGACCCCGATGGGCGACTGTCGAGCAAAAACCAACCGCCTGGCACTCAATCCTGTGAAATACATCCCGCGGCGCAGTGTACTCGCATTGCACCGTTTTATCGCCCGCAGCAATCGATTATCCTGCTCAGATTTGCGCAAACGGTTATGGGTAGCCTCGCCAATGTTCGATTATCAACTGATTCGCTCCAAGCGTCGTAAAACGCTGGCTATCAAGGTGTCACCGCAAGGCGTCGAAGTACGGGCACCCAGCTGGACCAGCACAGCAGAGATCAGCCGGTTTGTCGCCCACAAGCGCAGCTGGGTTGAACACCACCTGCAACGCTTCGCCAGCCTGCCCGACCGCCTGGCGCTGGAAAAACAATATGTTGAGGGTGAGCTATTTCAATACCTTGGCCAGAATTATCCGTTGCAGGTTCGACCGGGCAAGCGCCATGCTGTCGTACTGGAAGATGGTTGTTTGCAGGTAACCCTGAGCCAGCGCCAGCAGACAGCCAGCCCGACTCAGGTGATCCAGCGCCAGCTCGAACACTGGTATCGACAGCAGGCCCTGGCCTGGCTGACACCCTTATCACACCAGCTGGCAGCCCAGCTTGCACGCAGGGTGGGGAGTATCAAAGTACGCCGTACCCGCAGTAAATGGGGCCACTGCACGAGCAAGGGTGACCTGCAATATAACTGGCTGATTATGGCGGCCCCGCCGGCGGTGATCCACTATCTGGTGGCGCACGAGGTCTCACATCTGGTGCACCACAATCACTCGCCAGCCTTCTGGCAGCAGGTCGGCCAGCTCTGTCCAGACTGGCAACAACAGCGGGACTGGCTTAAGGCCCATGGCTACCAGCTGCAGGTATAAGGCTCTGCGCCAGGTTACAAGGGCAGCGCTGTTTCCTGTTTTACTTCACGCAGGGCAAAGTTGGAATTCACCTGGGAAATACCCGGCAGATCAAACAGCTTTTCATTCAGGAAGCGATCATAGGCGGCCATATCCGGGATCACCACCCGCAGCATAAAATCAGCGTTGCCGGTCACAGCATAGCACTGTAAAACCTCAGGCCATTCCCGCATTGCCTGCTCGAACTCGTGGCTACTGTCACGGGTATGCCGTACCAGTGAAACCATCACCAGTACACAGAGGCTCTGCCCCAGCGCATCGGCATCCACCAGTGCGGTATACTGACGAATAGTCCCGCTCTCTTCGAGCGCTTTCACCCGCCGCCAGCAGGCGGCCGGAGAAAGCCCGACCCGGTCTGCCAATGCCTGATTTTTTATACGGCCATCTTTCTGTAGCTCAGTCAGGATTCGGCGATCGAAACTGTCCAGCTGAGCCAGTCCGGTTTTTTCACTCATTTCGTTTATTCATTCTTTAGTGGTTATTTCTTTCTATAATAACACACAAATAGAAAGGAAATTTAATCTTGTAACGAATATATGATTGATTTAGAAAGCACCTTTCGCCCAGTTATTCCTACACTATCAAGCCTGTTATAAAAGTCCCCCTGATTCAGGCCCCAGCCAGAGGCCTGAACCGGTTTGAAACTGCGTTACGCTGTGCGTACACTGCGCCGCATTCGGCGGCCAGCACGACGAACAACGTCATAAGCAGGGACTAAAGCACCCTTTTTGCTGACGATGATCGGTCCGGTTCGTCGTCCAAGCCCGAAGTCGGGCCAGTCATCGACAGCAACTAATATACCGGAGATGCCTGCAGCACCGGCATCTCCCTATAATAAAGGAGCACAGTGTTCACACGCCGCGGCGTACACACTGACAATATTATGTTCGAGCATCTCAAAGCACTCCCACAGGACCCGATTCTGGGCCTGCTGCAACTGTTCCGTAACGACCCTCGCGCCAGCAAAATCGACCTCGGCGTCGGCGTCTACAAAGACGCCCAGGGTCACACACCCGTAATGAATGCGGTAAAACTGGCGGAACAGCGCCTGCTGGAACAGGAAAAGACCAAAAGCTACATCGGCCCGGCCGGTACCGAAGGCTTTGGCCGCGCCATGGCTGGCCTGCTGCTGGGTGACGATTGCCCACTGATCGATAGTGGCCGCCTGACCATCGCCCAGACTCCAGGTGGCTGTGGTGCACTGCGTATGGCTGCTGAGTTCCTCAAGCTTTGTAATACCGACGCAACCGTCTGGGTCAGCAACCCGACCTGGGGCAACCACATCCCATTGCTGGGTGGCGCAGGGCTGAACATAAAACAGTACAGCTACTACAGCAAAGCCACCCATGGCGTCGATTTCGATGCCATGATGACCGACCTGCAGGGCGCTCAGGCCGGTGATATCGTGCTGCTGCACGGCTGCTGCCATAACCCCAGTGGCGCAGATCTGAACATCGAACAGTGGCAGGCGATCAGCAACCTGCTGGTTGATAAGGGCCTGCTGCCATTCGTCGATATCGCCTATCAGGGCCTGGGACGCGGGCTGGACAACGATGCCGCTGGCCTGCGCCTGCTGGCCGAACAGGTGCCGGAGCTGATTATCGCGGCATCCTGCTCGAAAAACTTCGGCCTCTACCGCGAGCGTACAGGTGCACTGATGCTGCTGTCCGCCACAGAAGAACAGGCCAGGGCCGGAGCCTCCCAGCTGTTCAGCGCCATTCGTGGCCATTACTCCATGCCACCGTCTCACGGCGCAGCCATTGTCGAAACCATTCTCACCGATACGACACTGCGGGCCAACTGGCAAGCCGAGCTGGACCAGATGACCCAGCGTATCCTGAGCCTGCGTGATCAGTTCGTCGCCGAAATGGATAACCAGGGCATGGACTTCAGTTTTATCGCTGAGCAACAGGGCATGTTCTCATTCATGGGGATCAGCCCGGAGCAGGTACTGACACTGCGTGAGCAACACGGTATCTATATGCTCGACTCCAGCCGGGTCAACATCGCCGGACTGTCCATCGAAAATATCCCTGCCGTTGCTCAGGCACTGAAAACCGTTTTACGCTAACAGCAATATCGGCGGGCCTCTGTGGCCCACCCGCTGCGCCACCTCACAAGGGTGGCGCAACCTGATCAATCTATCCGATTGGTCCCACTACAAAAAAAATAACAGGGCCCGACTGCGATCCAGTCCAGGCAAGGTGACACCGATGCTAAAACGCTTCCCCTCCTCAGGCGTGTTTGCGCCTGCTCAAAGCACGCTCCCCCGCGCGTCCGCTGAGCATCTCGATAGATATCCCGATCACCTGAGATGGCGACAGACACACCCATAAACACAAAGCAGCTCAACGCTGCTAATACACCCACTCAAGGAGTCCGACCATCCTGCCGTGCAGGTGGCACTCCATAATAAAAATAAAATGCTGGAGAAAAACAGTGACTGATACCACCCATAATGCCTCGGCTGCGAGCGCTGACAGCGGTCGTAGCGACAATGCCATGTGGTCTGGCCGGATGGCCTTTATTCTTGCCGCCAGCGGTTCTGCCGTTGGCCTGGGCAATATCTGGAAATTCCCCTATATCACCGGTGAAAACGGCGGTGCGGCGTTTGTTCTGGTGTACCTGCTCTGTATCGCCCTGGTCGGCCTGCCAATTATGGTGGCCGAAGTCGCGCTGGGCCGTGCCGGACGCAGCAGCCCGATTAACACCATGAAGGCGCTGACCCGTCGTGATAGCCAGTCCAGTAAATGGGTCTTCATCGGCTGGATGGGCATGGCCGCATCATTCCTGATTCTGTCGTTCTATTCCGTTATCGGTGGCTGGTCACTGGCCTATGTCGGCAACGCCGCCAGCGGCACCTTTAACGGTGCCAGCAGCGAAGAGATCGGTGCACTGTTCGGTGGCTTGCTAAGCAGCCCGGGCACACTGATGATATGGCACAGTATTTTTATGGTACTGGTAATCATGATCGTGGCCCGTGGCATCAGTTCCGGGATGGAAAAGGCAATCAATATACTGATGCCCATTCTGTTTTTCTTGCTGCTGGTCATGGTCGGCTACGCGATGTCGACCAGTGAATTTGGTAAAGGTTTCGACTTCCTGTTTAAACCCGATTTCTCCAAGCTGACCACGGACTCCGTACTGACAGCGCTGGGCCATGCCTTCTTCACCCTGTCACTGGGCATGGGCGTGATGATGGCATACGGCTCGTTCCTGCCGAAAAACGTCTCCATCGTCAAAACAGCCGTGACCGTATCCATCGTGGATACCATCGTGGCGCTGGCGGCGGGTCTGGCCATCTTCCCACTGGTATTTGCTAATGGACTGGAACCTACTGCAGGCCCGGGCCTGATCTTCCAGACCCTGCCACTGGCCTTCGGCAAGATGGGCGGCGGCACCGTATTTGGCACCCTGTTCTTCGCGTTGCTGCTGATTGCTGCCGTGACCTCAGCTATCTCCATGATGGAACCCGTCGTTGAATGGCTGGAAGAACAGAAGGGCATCTCCCGCCGGGCCGGCGCGCTGATTGGTGGCATCTCAATCTGGCTGCTGGGCATTGCGACCGTACTGTCCTTCAACGAGTGGGCTGACTTTCACCCGCTGAACTTCCTGCCAGCATTTGAAGGTAAAACCTTCTTCGATATCTTCGATTACCTGACGGCCAACATCATGATGCCACTGGGCGGCCTGATGATCGTCGCCTACGTCGGCTGGGTGATGAAGCGTGAAACCATAGAGAACGAGCTGGTGCTGGATCGCGGTGCCTTACTCAACCTGCTGATGTTTGTCATGCGCTACGTTGCTCCGGCACTAGTGCTGGTGGTGTTCCTGTACAACCTGCTGTAACAGCCAAAGGCCCGCCTCAACTGGCGGGCTCTGTGGTTGCGGTTGTCACCGGTGGTGCGAATGTCAGGCCATCACCGGGCCTGCTGTAAAGCAGGCAACCTTCAGGCCCCTGCCGGGGGCCTTTTTCAACACAGCGCTGACCCGCTAAATTATTTTTCTTCGCCAGCCAGCCATTCCCGCCGGTACAGATTCGACAAACGTCGTATAACCTCAGCAGTCCTTTCTCCAGAGCCTCCACAGATAAAGAACCTTCCTTTTCTCCATACTCACAGCACATTTCTGGACATTGCACTGTCCCCCTCTGCCAGCTAAGGTGCGCCCCGTCAGCCCGCTATCCGCCGGTTGCACCCTATGGTCGGTTATCCCCGACAGT